>JACOUC010000025.1 GCA_016178055.1 Chlamydiota bacterium
CCCCTTACCGAAGCCACGGATCGTCCATCGCTTTTATATACCGTCAAAATTGAGTGAGGCTTACTGAAGAGCCGTATGCGGAAAATCCGCACGTACGGTTCCGTGAGGGGCATTGAAATATATGTCTACTCGACAAGTTCAGTGCGCTAAGGATAAAACGCTTATTTTCTGCATAAGCTGATTCGTTCAGACAAATGGTGGGAAGGGCTTGCCATGCGTTTGGGTTTCTATGGACGTGAGGGAGTGAAGCTTTTGATGAAATATCAGGAATTAAACGCAATTGTTTTACCGAACGGGTCCATTCAAATGGAATGGAGTGATACCGGAGAACACGTAAGCAAAAGCAGTCAATTACTGCAGCAGGAAATAGATAGGCGGTTTTCCTCTGACTCTACATCAGCTTTTCTGTTTTTGGGTTTCTGTGACAGGGCCGTTCCTCTTTCCGTCTCGCTCAATTTCTGGAGGGAATTCATTGGGTTCTTCACAGAAAAGCTGAGATTAACACAGGATGTTGAGACGCTGCGCAATTGTATAAAGATCTCTGTCGAAAGGCATGAACTGGACAGGATGCTTGAAAATGTTCCGCTGATGACGGGCGCAGAATATCTGACGAGCGAATTGCTTGCGAACGTCTGGCTGGGTCTTAACGAGAGGCT
The DNA here is from genome assembly GCA_016178055.1 of Chlamydiota bacterium. Lineage (NCBI taxonomy): Bacteria > Pseudomonadati > Chlamydiota > Chlamydiota bacterium. The sequence continues at coordinate 657 of JACOUC010000025.1, forward strand.
TCAGAAGGAGCTCAATGCTTTTGATGGAACCGTTGAAGATTTTGTCAAGAGCTACAGTCCTGATGTACATCTTGTGGGCCGTGTATTTTTTCACCTTGTTGAAAGCAAGAAGGATGATTATTCCTTTGCATTCCTTGCCACTTACTCGATGGGCTTGGGTGCAAAGGGAACCTCAAAGCACCTTCCCCTGAAATATGCCCTGAAAGAATTCGGCAGTGACAGTGAACATCTACTAGAGCTTCTTGCAACCGTTAATATCGCCGCGAAAGAAAGTCCATTGATCGCGGGTCTTCTCGAAACTGGGGAATTGTTCCACCCCCTTGCTTGGTCGGCGAATGAGGCCTTTACCTTTCTCAAGGAGATTCCGGTTTATGAAAGATCCGGGATCCTTTGCAGAATCCCGAATTGGTGGAAGGGCACTACCTCAAGTCTGAAGCTTCAACTCAATGTGGGTGACGCTCCGCCGTCTTATCTGGGGATGGATGCTTTCCTCGAGTTTGATGCCCAGCTCGTTCTGGGCGATACTAAGATTTCTGAAGAAGAGGCCCGTCATCTGATTCAGGCGTCTGAGGGGCTCGCGTTTATTAAGAACAAGTGGGTTGCCGTTGACCCAGAAAAATTAAAACAGACCCTGATCGCCTACGAAGAGGCACGGAAGATGATGAAAGAAGGAAAGTTTAGCCTCAGAGATGCGCTGAGGATCGAGCTCAATCCAAAAGCACTGCTGGATATCCCGTCAGGCGTTAACGGTATAGATGTATCAAACGGCAGCTGGCTCGAATCGGTTATCCAGAAGCTGAGGAACCCTGAATTGATTGCTTTATCAAAGCCTCCAGAGACCTTTCTTGCAGAGCTTAGGCCTTATCAGCAAAAAGGTTTAGACTGGCTCTCTTATCTGGATTCACTGCGGTTTGGGATCTGTCTGGCAGACGATATGGGGCTTGGCAAGACTGTCCAGATCCTGGCACTTTTGAACATCCTAAAATACAGGAAACAAAAACAGGCAAATCTTCTGGTCATACCCGCGTCCCTGATTTCAAACTGGACCGCTGAAATTAAACGGTTTTCGCCGGATATCGATTACTTTGTGGCCCATCCCGAGGCCCACTCTGACAAAAAGGTTGAACCGAAAGATCGTTCAGCACTCGACAAATTGGATCTCGTCATTACAACCTATTCTTTTGCGCAGAAATACGAATGGCTCCGCGACTATCCCTGGAACTATATGATCCTCGACGAAGCCCAGGCGATAAAAAACCCCGGGGCAAAGCAGACCCAAACACTCAAGAGCTTCACCTCAAGAAACAGGATCGTCATGACGGGTACCCCCATAGAAAATAGGCTGTCGGATCTATGGTCGTTATTTGACTTTATTAATCCCGGCCTGCTCGGCAGTTCTCAGGAATTTACACAGTTTTCCAAAAGATTAAGACAGGATCCTGAAGGGTATGCGCGGCTTAGAAAGGTCATCAGCCCCTATATCCTGAGACGCATGAAGACCGACAAGTCAGTCATATCGGATCTGCCTGAAAAGGTTGAGATGAAGACGTATGCTGCGCTCAGTAAAAGGCAGGTGATTTTATATAAAAATATGGTTCAGGAATTAAAAAAACTAATCGAAAACACCGAAGGTATAGAGCGTAAAGGAATCGTACTGTCATCCCTGATGAAATTCAAACAGCTCTGCAACCATCCGGACCAATATCTTGGCACAGGCGGATACGACGAGGATGACAGCGGAAAGTTCGCGCGGCTCAGAGAAATTTGTGAGACTATCCATGAAAAGCGGGAGAAGGCGCTGGTCTTCACACAATTTAGAGAGATCACCGAACCGCTGAAGGCCTTTTTAGAGACCCTGTTCGGCAGAGAAGGGCTTATGCTGAATGGCAGTACGCCGGTGAGTAAAAGAAAAGAGATTGTCGAACAATTTCAAGGCGCTCAGTATATCCCCTTTATGGTCTTGTCATTAAAGGCCGGAGGAGTTGGACTGAATTTGACCGAGGCCAATCATGTCATCCATTTCGACAGATGGTGGAATCCGGCCGTTGAAAATCAGGCAACAGACAGAGCCTTCAGAATCGGGCAAAAAAAGAATGTCGTGGTCCATAAATTTATAACTCGAGGGACGATAGAAGAGAAAATCGATCAGATGCTCGAAACTAAATCAAAGCTGTCCCAGGAGATCATTCAAAGCACGAACGAGACGTGGATCACTGAAATGGGCAACAGAGAATTGCTGGATCTCTTCAGTCTTGCGTTATAGTCTCTTATAAGAAATATCTCGAACAAAATGATAAAGAAAATCTAAATTCCAAGTACCCAATTTAAAACAAATTCAAGAGTACGAATGTCCAAAATTCAGATGTAGTCGCCCCATTTATGGGGCAATGCAATAGATTGCCCGATAAATCGGGCGACTACGAGGCCCTTTGAATTTGGAATTTTGAATTTGTCTGGAATTTGAGATTTGGAATTTCCGGTTTATCCGGGTTATGTGAGACATATCAAAAATAAAGGAGTTGTTATGAGTTATTGGGGATTTCCGAGGTATGTATCTGCCGCTGAAAAAAGGGCAAAGGCCGCCAAAAAGCTAAAAGAGCTTTTCAAAAAAAAGCCGAATATAATGCCCGTGGTGCTCAAAGGAAGCGCACTTGCCCGTACCTGGTGGGGAAAGGCGTGGAACCATAATCTTGAAGCCTATGCCGATTACAGTAATCGCATCGGCAGGGGACGAAGTTATGTTCGTCATGGCGCAGTGCTAGATCTTCGGATAGAGCCGGGCGAGGTCATTGCCCTTGTTCAGGGTTCCGAGAGGGTCCCCTATTCAGTTTCAGTGAAAATACAGACGCTTAAGAAAGAGACTTGGCACCGGATGAAAACGGCTTGTGAAGGAACTCTGGAGTCGTTTCAGGAGCTCTTAACCGGAAATTTTCCGAGGGCCCTGGGCGATATATTAATCAACAAAGATTCAGGCATGTTCCCCGCTCCGCGAGAGATCAAATTTGATTGTTCTTGCCCCGACTGGGCTGATATGTGCAAACATGTGGCCGCGGTACTTTACGGCGTTGGTGTGAGACTTGATGAAGATCCCAAACTTTTTTTCAGGCTGAGAGACGCAGGAATAGACAAGTTGATAAAACAGGCAGTTGCGGGTAAGACTGAAAAATTGCTAGAAAAGGCGGGGAGAAAAAGCGGTCGCGTTATCGAGGACACAGATCTATCTTCGGTCTTTGGTGTCAATATAGAAGAGCCGGTTGCAAGGGGTAAAAACAAAATGATCAAGGCACAAGCTACAAGGAAGAAGAACAAGGCTGAAGAGGCTTCTGCAAAGCTCAAGCTATCTGTAAGGCCACAGCAAAAAAGGTTAAAAAGGCGGAAAAAATCGGCAAAGGTACTTGAATCCGCCTAAGAATACCGCGATTTTTTATTTTAGGCATATGCACTTTATTCCCCCCATCAAGCTTTTGTAGTCGCCCGATTCATCGGGCAAATCCATACACGGCCCCATAAATGGGGCGACTACAAATTCTTGCCATAGCGCCTTGTAGAGGGGAATCAAGTGCATATGCCAATTTTATTTTAAACAATCTTTTTTCCTTGCATACGTAGCTACAATGGAGCTACACTCCAGATCATGCATAAGACAAGTCTCGTTCGAGCCCGGATGGAGCCAACATTGAAAGAAGAGGTGGAAGGGATTCTCTTACGACTAGGGTTGACGGTTTCAGAAACCATCCATCTACTCTATCGTCAGATCAAGCTGAGACGGGGTCTTCCGTTTGAGGTTAGGATTCCAAATCGGCTGACCGCAAAAACCTTGACTGAAAGCAAGGGCGGTAAGAATGTGAAGCGCTTTACTGCCAAGGAAGATCTCTATAGAGACCTTGGGTTGTGAGGAGCTTTAGCCGTACCAATCAATTCAAGAAGGATGTTAAGCATGCCTCTAAACGTGGATGGGATCTATCGCGGCTGAAGAAGGTTCTTAATTTGCTGATTGAAGGGCACCCTTTGCCTCCTGAATCTATGGACCATCCGTTGCGTGGAAACTGGGCGGGAAGCCGTGACTGTCATATTGGGACCGATTGGATTCTGATTTACACTCTAGAAAAAAATCATGTCCGTTTTGAACGGACGGGAACTCACAGTGATCTGTTCCGTTGAGGCCCAACCCATTTTTAAACTGGGGCCAAATAGGTGGGACGTGACAGAAGATAAAAGTGGGCCAATGTTGTTCCGCCCGTAAGATAGAAATTATACTTGAAAAAGGGAACTTTTGACAGGAGCCGAAGCAGATGTTTTTGATTGTCTGTCAAAATATCCATATTTATTTTCATGCTACCATTCAACTCCTTGCTGTAAGGCCTATTAAGATATATCTTCCCCCATTTTAAGCTCACGGAGTTTATTATAAAGGGTTTTTTCATCAATTCCCAAAAGCTTCGCGGCTTTTCCTTTTCTTCCCTGGGTTCGTGAAAGGGCCTGTTGAATCAATTTCTTTTCCACAAACAAAGCGGCTTCACTGGAGGATTGAAGAAGATCCAGATCGGATTTTAAGGGGATAGTCAGGTTGGATTGAGCTTGTTCAGAGATAGGACTTTTAATTTCATTCGGCAAATCGGCCTTCGATATCTCCCCGTTGGCAACTACCATTGCCCGCTTAATCGTATTTCGAAGCTCCCTGACATTGCCAGGCCATGGATGCTTTTGAAAAACCTCCAAAACTTCCTCGCTGATTCCGGTCACTTTTTTACCCAATTGTTTTTCAAATTCATGCAGGAATTGCAAACTCAAATAGGGGATATCATTACACCTCTCTCTCAAAGGGGGTAGATGAATGGGAAATTCATTGAGCCGATAATACAAATCTCCTCTGAATTGTTTCTGACGGATTAATTCCTGAACATCCTGATTGGCTGCGGCAATGACGCGAAGGGATACGGTAACGGTCTGGTTTCCCCCCAAACGCTCAAAGGAACGCCTCTCCATAAAGCGAAGGAGCTTTGCTTGAATCGAGAGAGGTATATTCGCGATTTCATCCAGGAAAAGGGTTCCCCCATGGGCCTGTTCAAGCTTTCCAATACGTTGAGCATGAGCCCCCGTGAACGCTCCCTTCTCATGCCCAAAAAGTTCACTTTCAATGAGAGTTTCAGGAAGGGAGGCGCAATCGATAGGGATCCAAGGGCCCTGAGCCCTGGGACTGAGATCATGAATCCTTTTGGACACAAGCTCTTTACCTGTTCCGCTCTCGCCGATTAACAGGACATTCACATCCGTTTGTGACACCGCGTGAATTTGACGGATGACAGTGCGAATAGCCTGTGAGTCTCCCATTTCAGATTCTAAATCAAGGCGGTTCGCGCATTGGGCTTTATAATGTTCCAGGTCCCAATAGAGGCGGCGCATTTTAACAGCATTGGAAACCAGCGCCTTTAGTTCTTCATTGTCAAAGGGTTTTGCAAGGTAATGGAAGGCGCCTTTTTTCATCGCCTCCACAGCCGTTTTGACCGTTTCATAAGCGGTCATGATGATGATAGGAAGGTTCGGGTCAGATTCGCGAATCTTTGATAAATAATCGATCCCGCTTTCTCCCCCCAATTTTAGGTCAAGGAGAACGCAAGAGAAGCGATTGTTGGGCAGTTGCTCGAGAAGAGTCTCTGGATGGGTCGCCCACTCGACTTTATGTCCTTCGGCCCCCAAAATTCTTTTAACGGAAAGGCAGAGGTCCTGCTCGTCATCAACGATGAATACGGCATCTCTGGCCCCTTGACTAACCGCTTCCATGGGTCCCCCCTATTTCATTTCTAATGAGTTTACCCCTCACTTTACCTTCTTAGATATATCTCTTATAATCTTATACTGATAAAAAACACTCAAGGCAAGTATTAGAACGAACAAGAATTCTGCTATTCCCCTTATTGCTCCAAGATTAAATATCCCTATAACCGTTAGCAGGTAACAGATCTCTTTGATAACAAAGAACCCTACTGCAATACCTATCAAGAACCAGCTGCGAGCAAGCTGGGTTTTGGTAATAAGGATAATGCCTACGGCCGCCATGATGGCTGCTGAACCCAAGGCAATGTTTAAAAGGACAAAAAGTATTTCCCATCCCGATATGTGATCCATATTTACTCCCCATCCCTAGCCGGGGTTATCTTAATCAGTCCAATCTTTTTCAATTCTTCCATATCAACCTTTTCAAATAGAGTGGAATATTCATCGCAAAGCAGCTGATCCAGGTCTACTCCATTAGCAATCCTTCCCTCTTTGGTAATGAGGCCTTCATCTATTAACTGCTTTATCTCCAGCCGCATCTCGGGCCTGAAAACCTCCAAGGTAAAGAATCCTTCCACCAGCTCCTTTATCCTCTGTTTAATAGCGGTTTTTATAACAGGAAGCAGTACCTCTTTTATCTCTTTAAGTTCTGAATCTAGCCTGGTTACATCTGGTTTTGCCTTAATAAGGTTTTCTATAATATAATCAGTTTTTATGTAAAAGGGTATGGCCATCATTTCCCCCTCACCTTCTTGGTCGATGGAAACTTTTATACTGATAGATAGACCTTTAAGGGATTGTACCAGCTCATTTCTTTTTTCCTCTGTAATGGAACTAGACCACTGCCTTATTCCTCGACTGAGGTTTCTTATGGCTGAGGCGCTTATGGACTGTCCTATTTCAGGAAAGATGGTTTTAACAAAATGATATAAAGAGATTACCTTTTTAGGTGTGAAAAGATTAGCATCTACATAGATAGGAGAAAAACCTATCTTTTTATTTATATTTTTCCCATGAGTTTCTCCAGTTCCTTTTTTCATTTCTTTTTACCCCGTTAGAGGTCGCCCCAAGGCAGTCGTAGCCGTGCCTTTGTCGGTGAGACCTCTAACGGGATTCACCTAAAGCCTTTTTGATAACTTTCCTCACCTTTTCCAAAGAAAAGGGTTTTGTCATATAGTCATAGATATTAAGGTAATGTCCCTTTAAGGCTGTATCCATAGAGGGATAGGCTGTGAATATGACCACTGGAACATTATTTTTCATCCTTTTTAGATGCCCAAGGGTTTCAATGCCATTGATCTTTGGCATTTTGAGGTCTAAAAATATAATGTCTGGATGGAATTCTTTTATCTTCTCTATGCCCTCTTTTCCACTCAATGCAGTTATAACCTCATAATCTTCCCCAGTCAAGGTCTTTTGAAAAAGGCTGCAGAAATCCTCTTCGTCATCGATAATTAATATTCTCTTTTTCATGGCAATTTTAGGACCTTTTCTAGCTTCTCCTCTAAATGCTCAAGATTAAAAGGCTTGAATATATAACCATGAACCCTTTTAGAAGTTTCTATTAAATCACTTACCTCACCGGTAATAGAACAGCCTGTAATGATCAAGAATTTTGCCTTATCATCTATCCCTTCTATAGCCTTAATTGTATCCACACCATTGATCTCTGGCATTTTTATATCTACTATTATTATACTATATTTATTTCTCCTAGCCTCCTCTATTCCCATTCTGCCATTACTACAAGTCGTAATGGAATACCCCTTTAGGGTTAGATATTTTTTTAAGGTAACCAGCAAGCCCTTTTCATCATCTATGATTAAAATCTTCTTTTCCATTTTTTCAACCTAATGGCAATTTTATGGTAAAGGTGGTACTTTGACCCACCTTACTTTTTACATTAATCTCGCCCTCATGATCCTTAATAATGGCATAAACCACAGAAAGCCCTAAGCCAGTACCTGCCCCTGCCTCTTTTGTAGTAAAGAATGGCTCAAATATTCTATCCAAATATTCTTTTGGGATTCCCTGACCCGTATCTTTTACCTCAATAAAAACCATTTTTTTCTTAATTTTTTCCATTTTTAAATGGGCATCTTCCCTTTCGTATGTCCTTAGCTTAAGTGTGCCCCCTTTAGACATAGCCGCATAGGCATTTAACATAAGGTTCATTAATACCTGTTCTATCTGAGATGGATCAATGGACACCAGGGGCAGCTTCCGGTCTAATTCTTTTATCACCTTTATATTAGAAAGGTTTAACTGATTTTTCAGCAGGGGAAAAATATCTTCAATCACCTTATTTATATCTGTTAGCCTTTTCTGTAATTTTTCTTTACGCCCAAACCTTAACAGATTTCTTGCAATAGCCCCGCACCTTTCGCTACTTCTTACAATGACATCTAAACTTTCTTTTATCTCCTGATAATCTTCCATGGTTAATTGCTTTATATCCTTCTTTTTAAATATCTCTAAAATATATTGTGCATTACCAGAAACAATACCCAATGGATTATTTATTTCATGAGCCGCACCTGCGGTACATCGACCTAAGGCTGCCATCTTGGCTACGTGGATAAGTTCCTCATGACCCTGTTTAATCCTATCATAGGCCTCGGTTAGTCTCTTTAAAAGCTCATCATGTAACTCCTTAATCCTTAACGCGGCCTTAATCCTTGCCAATAATTCTTCTGTTTCGCAAGGGATACTAATATAATCATCTGCCCCTAAACTTAGGCCCATGGCTATACTACCCGTATCATCCCTTGTCGCGGTAACAATGATGATGGGAATAAACTCTTTTATTTTGTCCCTGATCAGCCTGGTTGTCTGAAATCCATCCATTTCAGGCATGGCCACATCCATGAGTATAAGATCCGGCTTATGCTTTTCTGCCAACTCTAAACCCTCCCTGCCGCTATAAGCCTTGATGACCTTATATTTCTCTTTAGCCAGCCGCCTGGATAAAATCTCTACCGTATCCGGCTCATCATCCACAATTAAAACCTTCGCTGATTTATTCACCCCGTTAGACCTCCTAGAAAGTTTATATTATAATGTTCATTTATTAGCCCTATTTAACTTAACATAACCCTATCAGCCCAAAAAGGTCTAACGGGGTTCATACCAGCAGATATTCTGCCACCTTCTTTCTTAACAAGCTTGGCCTTACCGGCTTCGGCAAGAAATGATTACATCCACTCTTTAAGGCCTCTTCTATATCATGCGCCATAGCGCTTGCTGAAACGATGATGATGGGGGTATTTTCTATCCCATGAATACCCCTAATCCTTTTAGTAACCGTTAATCCATCCATGATCGGCAATGAGACATCCATCAAAATAATATCTGGTTTCTCTTCTATTGCCTTCTCCAGACCCTCCTTGCCATTCGTTGCCTTTATAACAAGGTAATCCTCCTCAAATGTCCTGGCCATGATCTCCATGCTATCCTCTGAATCCTCGACGATAAGTATTTTCTTCATCATTTCATCGTCATTTCCCTAATCTTAGTCAATAGCTCCTCCTTTTCACAAGGGACACATATACAACCATCTGCGCCAGAATCCAGACATTGTCTGGTGCTCTCAGTATCACTATCCGTTGCAGTAACAACTATGATAGGGATATGCCACTTTATCCTTTGTCTTATAACCCTTATAGTCTCAAATCCATTCATCTTTGGCATATTCAGATCTACTAATATTAGATCAGGCCTATATCCCTTTAAAATCTTTAGGCACTCCACTCCATTGTATGCCTTCACGACCTCATAATTCTCTGCAATAAGACGTCTCGATAAAATCTCCAGGATATCCTTTTCATCATTCACAAGTAATATCTTGGCTGTTTTATTCATCGGACACCTCATGCGGCATTTTCGGGGGGATGACCAGGGTAAACCTCGACCCCTTACCGTATGTACTCTCTACAAGAATATCCCCTCCTAATAAATGTGCAAGCCTTTTTGAAATAGATAACCCCAGACTACTCCCTCCATAGTTGGATTTGAAGTCGGATTTGGCGATCTCGTCAGAATGTCTGAATTCTTCAAATATATAAGGCAGTACCTCTGATTTTATACCCATACCCGTATCCAAGACCGAGATATTCACCATCCCCTTATGATCCAATGTACAATCAACCCTGATCTCCCCCTCTTCTGTAAATTTTCCGGCATTAGATAAAAGATGACTCACAATCTTTTTTAGTTTACTCATATCCGTATCTAATACCGATACATCCTTACTGATATTGCTTATCAACCTCACAGATTTTTTCCTCATCCGAGGACTGATGGAACTCATGCAGCTCCTAATAACAGGCCCCAACTCAAATCTTTCAGAATCTACTTTTACCTTACCAGATATGATTTTGGAAAGATTCAATATCTCATTCATTAAGTAAATCAGGCCATTCTCATTGTTCTGGATATGCCTGATATCCCTTCTCTGTTTTCTGGTCAGTGTCTTATCATCCAAAAGAAGGTCTGTAAACCCCTGAATGGCATTCACCGGTGTTCTCAGTTCATGGGCCATCCCTTCTAAAAAAAGCGTCTTCATCATATTGGCGCGATTCAATTCATCATGCATTCTTTTAATCCTGAGCATAGACCTGACCCTGGCTAACAGAATATCTTTTTCACAGGGTAGTGTAATATAATCGTCAGCCCCGCACTGAAGTCCCCTCACGATACTTGCGGTATCATCCTTGGTTGCGCTAACAATGATGATTGGGATAAACCTCCCTCTTATCTCCATCTTCTTACATCGACTCGTCGCCTGAAAACCATCCATGTCCGGCATCATGATATCCATGAGAATAAGGTCAGGATTATTCTTTTGTGCCATCTCCACAGCATCCTTCCCGTTATACGCCTTTAATATCTCATAACCCTCCTGTTCCAATTGGCGGGATAGAATCTCCACCGTATCTGGTATATCATCCACAATAAGAATTCTAGTTGGATTCATATTATTTTATTTTCGTTGGTATCATCAAAGTGAAGACGGATCCTTTATTCAATACACTCTTTACCAGAATATTTCCTCCCAACAGATGGGCCAGCCTCTTGGAAATAGCAAGCCCCAGCCCGGTACCGCCGAATTTTTGTTTCTTCCCTCTATCGATCTGTCTGAATTCATCAAAGATATAGATCATATCCTCTTCTTTGATCCCTATCCCTGTATCTGTGACTGATATATTCACCCGATCATCCTGATCCATCCTGGCACTGGCTGTAATCTCTCCCTTTTCAGTAAACTTTGCCGCATTTGAAAGGAGGTTAATAATAATCTGCCTTAATCGATCCATATCTGTGGACAATTCAAGAATATCCTTGCTCACATCTGTCTTCAAAGTCACTTGTTTACCCTTCAACATAGATTCTATTGACAGAACACATCCCTCTACCAACGGCCCCAGGTCAAAACTGGATATATGCACAGTCATCTTACCTGCCTCAATCTTGGACAGGTCCAATATATCATTGACCAGAGATAATAGATTATTGGCATTAACCACAATACGAGACATATCCCGCCTGCACGATTGATCTAGCCTGTCATCCTCTAATATTAAATCAGCAAAACCTATAATGGCATTAATAGGGGTTCTGAGTTCATGACTCATACTCGCCAAAAACTGGGACTTTAACTGACTTGCCTTATTAAGATCAGCCAATACCTTCTCTAACTTTCTATTAGAGAGCTGTAACTCGTCTATTAATCTCTGATTTTCTTTAAAAAGTCTTATCTGGTGAAAGGCCTTCTTTATAACAATCTTAACCTCATCCATATTAAAAGGTTTTATAATATAAGAAAATGCGCCCTGATTTAATGCCTCCACCGCAGATTCCACGCTGGCATAACCCGTCATCATAATCACAGCTGATTCAGGGTTAACCTCTTTAGCCTCCCCTAAAATCTTCATACCGCCTACATCCGGAAGTTTTAAATCTACAATCACAATATCAAACGACCCTTTTCTAATCTCTTTTACTGCCTCCTTGCCACTGGCAATGGGATTTACTTGATATCCCTCGTCTACCAGGACATCCTCCAGAGTCTCCCGCATCCCCGGGTCATCATCCACCAATAAAATTGTGGGTTTTTCCTTGAGAACTTCTGCCATAGATGACTATTTCCCTTTTAACGCCCCATCCATTGCCTTTAATATTTTTTCCACATCCAACGGCTTAGTAATACATGCATAGACTCCCTTCTTTAATGCCCCCTCTACCAACTCCTCAACTGAATATCCAGTAATCATAACGACAGGAATCTCAGGATTAATCTTATGTATCTCCTCAAATGTCTTTACGCCATCAATATCAGGCAATTTGACATCCAGAAAGATAATATCGTATTTACCGTTTTTTACTAATTCTATCGCCTTATAGCCGCTATCCGCCTCTACAACCTTATAGCCCTTATCCTCTAATATATCCTTCAAAGTCTCTCTGTCGCCATAGCTATCGTCTACAACTAAAATCAATATCGTTTTTAAAACCCTCTCGATAGTCTCGACCACCCTATCGATATCAAATGGTTTATAAATAACCGTATAGGCGCCTTCCTCTATGGCCTCCTTCACCAGGTCCTCTACCGAATAGGCCGTCATCATAATCACCGCGGTCTTTGGATTAACCTTCTTGATCTCCCTAAAGGTCTGCACACCGTTTATTCCCGGCATCTTGATATCCATAAAAATAACATCGAATGTCTCCTTCTTAACCTTATCAATCGCGGTATATCCATCACTGGCTGTAGCCACCTTATAACCCTTATCCCCTAAAATATCTGTAAATGTCTCCAGCATCCCTACCTGATCATCCACGACTAATATACTTGGAATCTTTGTCATATTAGATCTCCTAATTCTTGTAGGCTAATACCTACCTTCTTTATAATGCTATGAAGCGTCCCTTTTTTTATCTCTCTATGAAATGGCACAATCACAGAAATATTTTTTTCTAAATGATGCATAAATATGTGACTGCCTCTTTGATGGTCAACTACAAAACCAATCCTTCGCAAAGCCTTTACCACATCTTTCCCAGCAAAAACCTTCTTCACAAAGATACCCCAACTTCTCTTATTTTTAATCCATGCCCTGCTTTTATCTGATTAACCTTCTCCAAACCTTCAAGGTAACAAAGGATTGCTTCTTTAGCATTTGCTAAAGCTTCTTCTTCTGTATCACCCTGGGTAAAGCAACCCTCTAAAGCGGGCACCATCACATTATATCCACCCTCTTCAGCTTTTTCTAAAACAACATAAAAATTCATCCTATACCCCTTTCAGTGTTAGGTTACAAAAGTTACAACACAAAAGTTACACGAGGTTACATTAAAAAGGTTACTTTTTCACGTCCCCGCAACCTCATGTTGTAACCTCCGTATGTAACCTCCGTATGTAACCTCCGTATGTAACCTCATGTTGCAACCGCTTTTCTCGGAACTTTCCATGTACCATTGGATTTTATTTTGTAAAGTGATTTAATGTACTGAGAAGATAGATAATCAGCACTTCGAAATAATCCTCCAAATTTCTCAAATTCTTCAGTACTCATTAAACCATCTTCCAGACAATCTTCAACATCTCCACTCAATTCTTCTAATGAACCTCTGCTGATATTAATGCTATGTAGAAATTCTCCGAGAGTCCCCTTTTTGTATCCTTCACGTATATTTTGTTTAGCCGAACGAGCCGCGTCTCTCATCTCAAGAAACCAATCGCATATGTGTTTTTATAAACCGTTCCGTAATCTTATAAATAAACCTGCGTATCTCGCAAATATCCTGATAAAACTTCAACCTCTCACCTGAAAATATACATTTTGTAGTCGCCCCATTTATGGGGCGCCTTACCCCTCGCATGAATTGCCCGATGAATCGGGCGACTACACAAGCTTGAAAGAGGGGAAGGGCTCGTAACATCGTGCAACCTCCTGTAACCTCGTGTAACCTCTCCTTCACACCCCCAATTTAACTATGAAGGTTGTCCCCTTATGAAGTTCGCTCTTTACCTCAATATCCCCCTCGTGTTTTTCTATAATGCCCTTACTTACGGCTAGACCCAGTCCAATACCCTTGGCCTTGGTGGTGAAAAACGGATCAAAGAGTTTTTTGATATCTTCAGGAGCAATACCCGTTCCGGCATCGGCAAATTCAATCTCCAGGCAATCTTTTCCTTTCAGTCCGGCCTTATTGAGCCTAGAAGATATTTTTAACTCTCCTCCCTGGGGCATAGCCTGACAAGCATTCAGAATGATATTTAAAAACACCTGCCTCAGTTGATCTCTATCCGCTGATGATTTAGGCAAACTTGGAAGAAGATTTTTAATCACCTTCACATTTTCCTGCACATTGGCTACAGCAATGGATTCTTCTACAACCTCATTCACATCTATCGGTATTAACTCAGGTTTACGTGTCCTGGAGAAACCCAATAGATCGGAAATAATCTTATTGGAATTAGCAATCTCTCTTTCAACAATCCCCAGATGCTTGGCCAGCTTGGGGTCTTCCTCTCCAACCTTACTCTTAATATAATAAACGGCATTCTTAATGACCCCCAATGGATTTCTCAGTTCATGGCCCACACCTGCCGCAAGCTGACCCACGGCGGCTAATTTCTCTTTCTGAACCAATTCCTCCTGTGTTGTCCGAAGCTCCTCATTTGAAGTCTCTAATTCCTCTGTAGTCTGCTGTAGTTCTTCGTTGGAAGTTTCTAGCTCTTCATTAGTTTGCCGCAGCTCTTCATTCATTGTTTGGAGCTCTTCGTTTCTCTTCTGAATCTCATCAGTCATCTGATTAAATGAAAAAGCTAAATCCCCAATTTCATCCTTTGCCTTAACCTCTGCACGTTTAGTCAAGTCTCCACCTGCAATCATCCTGGTCACCCCAGCCAAATTTAAAATGGGCGAAATGACGCTTTTTCTTAATAAGAAAATAATGAGCACACTTATAGCAAGAACGATGAATACAGCGAGTAAGATTATTCCATTTCTGGCAGAAGCAATCAGGCCCTGGATGTAAGGAACGGACATGGCTACCTCTACTACGGATATTTCTTCCTTCTGGCCCGATTTCGTATAAATAGGAAGTGTCTTACTATAAACCTCTTTACCCTCCATTATTTCAAAGCCCGCATAGCTCTTACCTGTTTCAAGTACTTCCTTTACATCTTCATACCCTGCAATCGTACCCAACTCATCCCTATCTGTATCAGCAATTATTTTTCTAGTAGTGTCATATATCTCTACCTGATCTACCCCTGCCTGCTTCCCCAGATTTTCTGTTAGCATCTGAAGATAACTAGCATTATTATTTTTATCAGCCATAATCTTTTGCAGATTTAACTGCACAATGGTAGATAAAATCTCTGCCTGCTCCTTAATAGTAAGTTCTTTTTCTATCGCCTCTAGGTCCATCGTTACCTCAGCTACCCCTACAAGTTCCTTCTCTACATATATTGGGAAGCATTTGGTATAAACCTCTTTTCCTTCCTTCATCTCTGTACCAGTTACTGGCTCTCCAGTTTCTATCACCTTCATCACATCTGCGGCATCCTCTCCAGTAGTCTCTTCACCAATCTCTTCTCTATCTGTATCTGCAATAACAACCTTATTTAAATCATAGACCTCAATCTGGCCCACCCCAACAGTCTTGCCTAATTCTTCAGTAATCTGTTGCATATACTCCTTATTCCTAAAGTCATCTGTAGAGACCTTGACCAATGTATGCTCCAGGGCATCAGCAATAATATCTGCTTCCTGTTTCATCTGATGGGTGAAGAATCTTGCCTGGCTCTGGCTCATGAGATAGGCGCCTATCGCCATAACTATAACCAATGCCAAAACGACACTGATAATAATCTTTAATGAAATCTTCATTTTCACCCTCCCCATTCATAGGTTAGTGAACCGATTATCCTATAATCATCCGCCTCATCAACCAAGCCTATGGGCGCACCCAGACCTAGCTCCAGGCCTGCCTTGGTTACATATTTTATACCTGGGGTTAGATAGAACGCATTGACGTCCTCACTTAGATTACTTTCACCATTAAATTCTGTAATCCAATGCCACCCGATCAGATGATCCTTTCCTAAAATCCTATCGATCAAAAAGTCAACGCCAATGTTATATTCTAATTCTTCCTCAACTTCACCATTTCGAGATTGGCTATAGGCGAAGTTTAAATCGATAACCAAATATTCAAAGGACTTCGTTATATTGATAAAACCTTCATAGGTATATTGTTCTTCTTCATCAGCAATATCCTGATCCTCCTGGACCGTTGGAAATGCCACCTCAAAGCCTACCGAGACGTAAGGAATTTCCTCATTTCCCCTCACCACTAGAAAAGTTACCCCGGCGTTTAGATTCCCGATACTATCAGTATCCTCACCCTCTTCTTCCTGCCATACATAGGGAATTGCCAGATCTAGCTCTAGCCAATCCACAATTCCATATTCTAACTCGATAGGAACTCGATATTGTTTAAGCTCAATTTCGTTATCCCTGCGATATTCAAAATCTCCTCTAAACTGCCATTCGCCTTTCTCCTGTTGTGAGGATGCCCTCTCTGTAATAAACAGACCCTGCAATTCCTTTCTTTCTATCTCCAACTCATCTGCAAAAGAGACCCCCCAAAATACAATCCAAAAAACCAATAAAATCCTCTTTATCATCATGACGCCTCCTTCCTGTACATCTTCCACCGTTTATATACCAATTTCAATAATCCTTCGAGATTATCACGTGCGATGAAAGTTCTTTCCATCATGTTTTTTTGTAGTCGCCCGATTCATCGGGCTCCAAATAGGCTAACACATTGCGGCGGAGGATCAAGCCCATTTTTTCGAAACAGTCTTTTTAAGAATCTTGGCCCCTTTTTAAACAATCTCAGTTTAATTTTGAAATCAGAAATACGCCTCTTGAAAATCCTTACCTCTTTATCTACACACTCCAAAAGCCCATGGTGATCATTGCTGTCAAAAGCGGCCAATAGGAAGATGTCTTATCCGGTGCCGAAGCTCTTCCACAATAATGATGGATCCGGTTTGTAGCTCTTGGGAACAATCGGACAGCACCGAAGCCAGTCGGTCAATCACATGAGGGGTAATCGTATTGTGCAAGCGAAATACAATGGTACAGACATTAGCTGCTGTTGAGAAGGCCGCTATTTCTCCAAAGTCTAAATCGAAAGTCAGAATAATTCTTCCTTCTGAAGCTCCTTTGGAAAAAATGTCCTTGTCTGATAATTTTTGCAGTCCCTCTTCGTGCAAATGTTTCGCATCATGGCCCTGAGAGCGAAGCCAATCGATAACACGCCAAGAGACTCCCATGTCGGCTAGAAATTTCATTCGGACGGGGATGATTTATATTGCATGAATTTGTTCTTGAGTCAGCCAGGCCGCATATTCCAAAGCTTGCTGAATATCCTCACGTGCCAGATCAGGGTAGTCGGAAAGAATCTCTTCAGTAGTTGCACCGTGTGCTATCTGTCCCACAACCACTGAGACGGGAATGCGCATCCCACGGATACAAGCCCTTCCTCCCATTATCTCGGAATCAAATGTTATTCGGTTGAATATCGTCATTTTTACTCCCTCTTTTCCTTTTCTAGCATTAACACATAGGGTATCGAGTCTTTAACAATTTATCAAAACAATTTATCAAAAATCTTGGCAAACCATGCCTTGGTTGCTGTGGCATCAGCCTTTGTCATACAAAACCTTTCCTCGCTTCACCCAAATCCCGCGATAGAAAGTTGTCATTGCTAAAGCCGAAGCAGATATTTTTGATTGTTGGTCAAGATATCCATATCATGGTCATCTCTTGCTCTTGATCCAAGGCGCTCGCATCGTAATCCCAAATACGATCCACATTCTAAATAGGCTAACACATTGCGGTAGAGAACCAAATCCATTTTTTTGAAACAGTCTTTTTAAAAATCTTGGCCCCTTTTTCCCGCATGCTCAAAAACTCACAGCGATTTTCTCCACAAACGGAATCACCTGTTGGTAGACTTCGGTTTGTTTGATACGTGCAGCAGCAGGATCAGTTGTATTAATCAGCGTAGCAGCCCTCCCGACATCCAGTTCGGGAGCCTTACTTTGTTCACGAATAGTTGATAATTTCATAACCGTGAACATTCATAAAAAGTCATATTTTTAGGCCGTTATGAGCCATAAAGAACATAAAAACAAGCGCATGAGTGACTCCTTAGGCAATCATAGGCTAAATTTAATTAAAATCAAGCTTATTATTGCCATCGTTGCCTTCCCTTTATTCTTCATCAAACAAAAATAAGATCACTTTAGGTCTCCCCCTGGGTCAACTTCAAAGATCTCCTTCTGATATATCTTCCACCGTTTATCAATGACCCTAAATCTTTCCTGTGCGGGGCCTATCCTCAGCCTTACCTGGGAAAAGATAGCCACTGATGTTCAAAAAATAATCATCCGATAAAAGCTTGATCTTCCTGCCCCCGCATGCTTAGTACTTTGTTTCACAAATACACAATCGTATTTATGAACGGGTGTACTTAGCGTCGCATTCGATAAATTTCAACACTCCTATATTGCGCGCATCATCTAAGCAAGTGAGTAGACTACTTTTTTCCCCTTGCCGTTTCTAATCACTACTTCTTTCTCCAAAAGATTTACAAGATCATTAACCCGGATTTCTCGTCAGATTTCTTGAGCGAGACCGCCCGAGTCCGCTTTGGAGGGGAGGTTGCACGACCGAGGCCGTGTGAGGCGTACTTTACAGTACGTTGAGCAGGGCTAGACCTGAGTTTGCACGCAGAGACGAGGTGGAATTGGCGCTCTGAGTAGAAATGTGATGAGATATTCGGGCTAGACAAATTAGAAAAAAATCCAGGTGGTGAGAAGAAAGATAGGGATGAGGATTAATAAAGAATAGCGGAAAATATATCCAAAGAAGGAAGGCATTTTTACCCCTGAGCTTTCAGCAATTGACTTCACCATAAAATTGGGTGCATTGCCGATATAGGTATTGGCCCCCATAAAAACGGAGCCCAGGGCAATGGCTTGGAGATAAGTGGGGTTTTCAGTGATTAACTTGATAATGGCGCTATGCTCGGAAAGACTGGGATAAAGACGCCCCAGAGCGGTTGAAAGAAAAGTAAGATACGTTGGGGCATTATCCAAAAAGGAGGAAAGAATGCCTGAGGCCCAAAAAAAGTGAGCGGGTCCCTTGACGATGTGAATGACCGAGGCCATAGAACCTTCTTCCCCAACTCGTAATATGGCCAAAACGGGAATGATCGTTATAAAGATGCCGATAAAGAGAATGGCGACTTCTTTAATCGGTCCCCATGAGAATTCATTTCCCTCTCGGATGCTGTGAGGCGTGGTAAGCCAAGAGAGGGTCAACATGAGAATAAGAAATCCATCCCGTAAGCAATTCTCGATCGTCTGTTCCACCCCAAGAATTTTTACAGAGCCCAGATGCCAAACTCCGGAGAGAATGACAGCTGCAAGTGTCCCAGCGAGTAAAAATAAATTGTGCCAGCCTTGAACGGCGAGCGTTTCGTGATGTTTGTCATAAACTTCTCGAACAATTGCTTCTTCTTTTTTCCAGAAGTAAGTGTCCATCAGAAAATAAAGAATAAGAAGAGAAATCGAGACAAACAACATTTCTTTCCATAGGGAAAGGGTCCAGAAAAAAGGGACGCCGTGTAAGAATCCCAAAAATAGCGGAGGATCGCCCAGAGGGGTTAAACAGCCGCCGACATTCGCAACTAAAAAAATAAAGAAGATGAGGGTATGCGTCTTGTGATGGCGATGACGATTCGCCCGAAGCAGGGGGCGAATGAAAAGCATGGTGGAACCAGTGGTCCCGATCCAAGAAGCAAACAGGGTCCCAACAATCAGTAAAATCAAATTAATTCTGGGTGAACCATCCAGCTTCCCCCGCAAAAAAATCCCTCCTCCAATGGTAAAAAGGGTCGCAAGCAAAATGATAAAGGGAATGTAATCGATGAGAGCGGTATGAAGAATTTCATGAAGGGCATTTTCATGATACTTGATCAAGAACGGTATTGCGAAAGCCAATGCCCAGCCGATGGCAACTTTTCGAAAATGGTGATGCCAAAATTTGGGTGTGACCAGAGGGCAAAGGGCGATGGAAAGAAGAATACCTACAAAGGGAAGACCACTCCAAGCGGGTAAAACGGTTCCTAAATCGACTGGATGGTTTTCAGTCGAGGCGAAGAGTGTAGAGGGAGCAAGTTCTCCTAGAACGGTAAAAAGAAACAGATAAAATATTTTTTTTGCTAAAAACATTTTTGCGCCTTTCTTTGTTTTGTAGTCGCCCGATTCATCCCCCCACCAATCCAGTTGTTATCTTTAGCACGTTCATAAGCTTATGACCCGTGCGTTGACTGCTAAACAATCCCGCCACCTTGGATGGATTGGGTGGGGGGATGAATCGGGCAGCCCGTGAGCCCCATAAATGGGGCGACTACAAAATGAGCTTCACTCTCATAGCAAGGAGGGGCTAGGAAAGGTAGAGACTCTTGGATGAGCTAAACTAGAACAGAATATCACTAGAGAAGTCAAGATGATTCAGATAATAATATTGATAAATATTGATATAAATGTAAAAAGTCGTTGCAAAAAATTCATATTTAACATACTTTATTAAATATGAAGCGAGAACTCTATGCGAATCTAATTGACTGGAAAAATTCTCAGAAGCGTAAGCCTCTCCTTTTAAAGGGGGCAAGGCAAGTCGGAAAAACTTACCTTTTGAAGGAGTTTGGCGAAAAAGAATTTTTGAACCTCCATTATTTTAACTTTGAGAAGGATAAACGGCTTTCTTCTATTTTTGAACCTGACTTAGCTCCCCAAAGAATTCTTTCAGAACTATCGCTTTGGCTCAAAAAAGCAATTAATCCTAAGACCGATCTTATCTTTTTTGATGAGATTCAAGAATGTCCGAAGGCCCTCAATAGCTTGAAATATTTTTGTGAGGAGATGGGCAATCTTGCCATTTGCTCGGCAGGGTCTCTTCTGGGGGTTAGTCTTTCACGTGAGTCCTTCCCCGTAGGCAAGGTTGAATTTATGAATCTCTATCCTCTGACCTTCAGAGAATTTCTCATGGCTCAAGGCGATGAAAGGGTTTTAAATGAACTTGATAAGGCGATCGAAAAGGGTCATATTCCTGGAGTTGTTCATGATCACTTGATGATTTTTTTAAGGCATTACTATTTTACGGGTGGGATGCCCTCAGCTATTCTTTCCTATCTTTCTTCCAAGGAGGAAAATTATTCGATGGTCGAGTTGGTCCGAAAAACCCAATCTGATTTGGTTGATAGTTTTCACAAGGACTTTGCGAAGCATTCGGGCAATGTCAATGCGATGCATATTGTTTCGGTGTTTGAAAATATTCCTCTGCAGCTTTCTCGCTCTCTCGATGGGTCTGTCCAGCGTTATCGATTTCGCGATGTGATTCCCAGGAGAAGAGGATATGCAGATTTTTGGGGGCCTATTCACTGGCTTGAAAAGGCTGGGCTCATCCTCAAGGTGAAGATTTGCATCAGAGCTGAGTTACCCCTGGAATCTTTTTGCAAGGAAAATATTTTCAAGCTTTACCTTTTTGATATCGGCTTATTGGGGTGCATGCTAGATTTGCCGGCCGATGCGATTCTTGCTCAGGACTACGGCCTTATGAAGTGTTTTATCGCGGAAAATTTCGTTGCTCAGGAATTGACTGCCAAAGGGTATTCGCCTCTTCATGCTTGGGAGGAGAGAAACTCTGAAATTGAGTTTTTAAGGGTTATAAAAGGAGAAATTGTTCCAGTTGAAGTAAAATCAGGAATTCGAACGCAGGCCAAGAGTTTGGCGCAGTTCATATTGAAATATTCTCCCAAAACGGCGATCAAGCTCAGTGCTCAACCTTTCAGAAAAGAGACCCGAGGCGTTGTTCGCCACTATCCTCTTTACATGACAGGATACGTTTAGTCTGGATTTCTCAAATAAAAGGTCCATTTGAATTCAGTGAATACCACTTCAATATCTCAGTCTGTGGAAGAAGCGATTCAATCTTTAGACTTTGAAAAAGTTTTTAAAGAGTATTGGGACGAGGACGAATGTGTTTTTATCCCTGATTTTTTGCCTTTGGAAACGATATCGCCTTGGGTGAGTGATGCAGAAAATTTGAGTCGAGAGCTGAACCGAAATTATATTCCGAAACATAAAAAGGGAGGGAGCGTCAGTCATTTTGCAATTGCCCAGCGAGGCCCCGCCCTTTTTGAATTCTATCATTCAGAGGTTTTCCGTTTGTTTTTAAGTCGCTTGGTCAAGAAAGATCTTAAACTTTGTCCTCGAGAGGATCCCCATGGCTGTGCCCTTTATTACTATACGCAAAGTGGGGATCATATTGGATATCACTACGATACTTCTTATTATAAGGGAGCGAGATATACTGTTTTAATTGGGCTGGTTCAGCAATCCTCCAGTCGGCTTTTATGCCGGCTTCATACGCGGCAAGAGGGGCATCTTCCTAGAGATGTAGTGTTGGACACCCTTCCAGGGTCCATGGTGATTTTTAATGGAGATAAGGTTTATCATGCGGTAAGCCCGAGCAAAGAAGGGGAACGCCGTATTGTTTTTACAATGGAATATGTAACGAGTCAGGAAATGGGAAAAGCCAAGAGACTTTTTTCAAATTTAAAAGACGCCTTTGCCTATTTTGGTGTAAAATCACTTTTTCAGATTTTTAAAAAGTCCTAGACAAATTCATGGTATCAATCTAGGTTGTTAGTCTCTTAGCAATAAAATCTTGTACAAATGGGCAAGCAATAGAAATCAAAAATCAAAATGCAAAAATCAAAATGACAAATCAAAATTTAAAAATGTACCTTCTCAAAAGTTTTTCATTCACGAAATCTGATGAGAAATGCGGGCCAGCTCCTTGGGTATTCATTCAAGGAAAAATGTTTAGAGTTGAAGGTTCAAAGGTCGAAGAAGAAAGCAATGAACCGACGACGAGAGGGGAGTCCACCGGAGTGAAACGGAGGTGGACAGGGGAGAACAGTTGGTCTCCCCTAAGAATCAATTCCTTATTAGGGAAGGAAAGCACGTGAAAGGAAACTGTGAGGTTGCCTTTCACGGGAGGCGGCAACGAAGTTGGCGACGACGTCGTCGGCTAATCCCGACAGGTGGCTCAGTTCAATTGCAGATTTTGGATTGCGGATTTCGGAATTTTAAAGTCACTGAATAAAAAACTAACCCCTCCGCCTCCCCTTAAATAAGGGGAGAGAAAAAAGATGATGCAGAGGTGATTCCCCTCTTATTTAAGAGGGGTTAGGGGAGTTAAAGACTTAATATTTCTTTCTCAAATTTGACGGCAGAATTTTTAATTCTTTTCGATATTTAGTAACGGTTCTCCGCGCGACATCAATTCCTTTTGATTTTAAGGTTGCGACCATTTCTTGATCGCTTAAAGGATGAAGGGAATCTTCCTTTGCAACCAATTCCCCTACCGTCTCCTTAATATTGGTTGTAGAAATATCTTCTCCGGATTGAGTCTGAAATCCAGGCGTAAAGAAATACTTCATTTGAAAGAGTCCTTTCGGAGTCGACATGTGCTTTCCCGCAATGGCTCTAGAAACCGTTGATTCATGAACTCCAATCAGTGTTGCTACTTCTTGCATGGTGAAAGGCTTTAAAGAGGAGACGCCGTGTTCGAAGAAACCTTGCTGTTCTTTGACGATGGTTTGAGCAATATTAAAAATCGTTTGTTGACGCTGTTGAATGTTTTTAATCAACCACTTTCCGCTCTTGACCTTCTGACGAATATAGTCTTTTGTTTGTGATTCAAGACCTTTATCTCCCATCAGGCCTCGATAGAGATGGCTGATTCTTAAATGGGGAATGCGTTCATCATTCAGGACCACAACAAATTCATCTCCGACTTTTTCTACAATAATATCGGGAGTCACATATTGAGTACGCTCCTGGTCAAAAATTCGTCCAGGTTTGGGTTCCAAAGTCCCAATCATTTCCGCTCTCTTTTGAACATCTTTCAAAGGGAGATTAAGTATTTTAGCAATCTGAGCAAAATTTCTTTTTCCAAGTTCCTCTAATTGACTCTCAACGATTCTTGCCTCGATACTTCCAGCTTTTCCGAGGCGGGCGAGTTGTAGGAGCAGGCATTCCTTTAGATTTCGTGCCCCAACTCCAACGGGGTGGAATGTCTGAATCATTTGGAGGGCTTTTTCAAGCGACTCAATCGATTTTCCGGAAAGTTGCGCCAGTTCTTCAAGAGAGGTTGTGAGATAACCATTTTCATCAATATTCCCAATCATCAATTCTCCGATTGACAGATCTCCATCCTGATTTGTAAAGGCCCTCCACTGTTTTAGAAGATGTTCTTCAAGTGATTCAGGGTGGGTGATGGATTCTTCATAAAAACGTCTTTTCTTCTCGTCATCTTCGCTCAGACGAGAAAAGCTTCCACTTTGGCGGTAATACTCTCTCCACTCGTCATCCATCTCGACTAAACGACTGAATTCATCATCAAAATCAACTTCAGGGTCCTTAGGATCTGTGGCTTCTTTTTCATCGTTTAGATTTTCTTCTCGATCAATTTCTTCAAGAACAGGATTTTCCGTCATTTCCTGCTGGACCAGCGTCGAAAGTTCCATCATGGGTAATTGGAGAAAGTGGATGGCTTGCTGCATCTGAGGACTCATGACGAGCTTTTGAGTTTGTTTTTGAACTTGTTCGAGTCGAATAGCCATAAAAAGATCTCCAAGGGTTATTATAGCATTTTTAATGCCATTTTGCCTGGATTTTGGAAGGAAAAATTAATTTTCTCTTTCTCGAACCATCTGAAGGATTTCTTTCAAGGTATTTGCTTTTGGCCCAAGGAATTCAATCGATTGGTAAGCTTTTTGAATGTTTTCTTCGACCATTTTTTTTGAGGCTTCGATCCCGAAGAGGGATGGGTAGGTTGCTTTTTTTAATTCAGCATCTTTACGAACGGCTTTCCCCATTTTTTTTGCGTCTCCTAAAACATCTAAGAGGTCATCTGTGATTTGGAAGGCGAGCCCTAAAGATTGGCCATATTGGCTTAATTTTTTAAGGATTTCTTTAGACGCTCCTGTGAGAAGTGCACCGGCTTTAACGGATATCTCAATAAGGCGGGCCGTTTTATGAATATGAATATAGCGAAGTTTTTCGGGTGTGACTGATTTCCCTTCGAAGGCCAAGTCAACCACTTGCCCTCCCACCAGACCATCTGCCCCTGCAGCCGAGGCAATTTCTTGAATGGCGTTGATTTTAAATTTTGGGGGAATATTTTTTGCTTGAGCCATCCACTCGAAAGCTAAAGTTAAAAGACAATCCCCACTTAAGATAGCAAGGGCTTCTCCAAAAACTTTATGGTTCGTGGGACGCCCTCTGCGGAAGTCGTCATCATCCATACAGGGAAGATCATCATGGATGAGGGAATAGGTATGGATGAGTTCTAAAGCACAGGCAAAGGGGATTACCGAATCTTCATCTTTCCCCAAGGCTTCGCAACTTGCAAGACAAAGGACAGGGCGAAGCCTCTTCCCTCCGGCTAGGACGGAATAGCGCATCGATTCATAAAGAGTGGGAGGTTCTTGGCCCCCATCTTTTAGATAGTGTGCAAGGGCTTCATCAATTTTCTTCCGTTTTTGATCAAAGGTATGACTCATAAAATACAGTTTAAGGTTTAAGGTTTAAAGTTCAAAGGAAAAAATCCTCGCCTCTTAAATCTTTGAACTTTGAACTTTAAACTTTGAACTGTCTTTGCTTTGATTCTCTGTTTTTTCTTTAAACCTTAAACTTTAAACTTTGAACTGTTTTTCTAAAATCAATTGCACGAATGAGTTAAAGATTTAGCTAAAAAAAATATTTATTTTCCTGGTTTCTTTCTTCATGATGCGCTATATTAAAAAATGAAGGAAATGGCTAATATTATTTTCCCAAAACCCTACGGGTCCTAGATGTTGTTATTTAGGAGCGAGGGTTTTTTAATTTGATGGTCCCTCAATTTTGATGATAAGGAGAATGGAGTTAACATGAAGAGGTTCTATCTTTTTCGATGGGTTTTCTTAATCTTTTCTTTTATCATTTTTTCGAGTTCTCTTCCAGCGACCGTTGTATTGAAAATGGGCGTAAAGGAATTGGCGAAGAACTCCTGTTCAATCGTTATCGGGGAAGTAGAGGAAATTAATAAAGAGTTAGAAGAAATTCCTCAGGGAGAAGGAGCGCAAGTGTTAAATACGACTTTGGACGTTCGAGTCGAGAAAATTCTAAAGGCTTGTTCGAGTGTTAAAGAAGGAGAAGTGATAAGGGTCAGTCGAGTTGGGGGAAAAATTGGAGAATGGGACATGAGAGTACCCGGGGCGCCGACTTTTCAGAATAAGACGAAGGTGTTGTTGTTTTTATCCGAAATGCCCCAGACCGCAGAGCATGTCATCTCTGGGTTTTCGCAAGGAAAATTTAGAATTGTGAAGGATCAAGAAACTGGAGAAGAAGTCGCGGTGCAAGCCAAAGAGGCAAAGGGTTTGTTATTGGTAGATGAAACAAGCGGAAAAGGGGAAAAAGGAAAAGAGGGGATGAGGATAAAGTTAAAGGAGTTGGAGGAGGAGATTCGTAATACAGTTTAAGGTTTAAAGTTCAGAGAAAAACAGTTTGAAGTTCAAAGAAATAAAAAATTAATGGGCAGAAGGGTGAAATGTTCGGATGAAAAAGGGTTCAAGAATTTTAATCATTAGTTTTTTTATTTTACTTGTAGGCGCAGTTTATAGTTTTGGTTTTTCATTTCTTTATTTTGTCAGTCCTTCCAACGCCTATCGATTTCAAAGTCCCTCAAACATTCCTTATCGCATTAGCTCGTCTTACTTAGGAGGAAACTCTTCTAATATTCAAGCAGTTCGTAATGCCTTTGGAACTTGGGATGCCAATAACACCTCCTTAAATTTTAGCGAGGTCGGTTCTAACGAAAAGATTTATGTCTATTCTCAAAATCAGGGGGGAGGCGGAGTTCTAGCCTATACTCAGCCTTATATCTCTGGAAAGACCATTTACTATTGCTATGTTAATTTTAACTCTTATTACTCTTGGTCTACCAATCCCTCGAAAGGTCAATATGATATTGAGCGAGTGGCTGTTCATGAATTTGGACATGTGATAGGGCTGGATCATCCGGATCAGGCGGATGATCAAGGGAAAAATTACAATTGCTCTTTTCAAACAGTGAATGCCAGTGGCCAAGAGATTATGAATTCAACTGTTGCGTCAGGAACTCAATCTCATAGCCTCACTCAGGATGAGTTGTGTGCCCGGGATTATCTTTATCCTTATAGTACAGATACAACAGCGCCAGCGACCGTGAGTGATTTATCTTGGTCCAAAACTTCTTCGACCATGATTGATATGGTTTGGACAGCTCCAGGGGATGACGGCTATTCAGGGACGGCATCTTCCTATGATATTCGTTGGTCCAATTCACCCATCAACAGTTCTAATTTTTCAAGTGCCAATTCCCTATCGGGAACCCCGTCTCCGGTCTCCGGAGGGACGACTCAGCACTTGACCGTGTCAGGTTTTAGTAACAGTCAGCTCTACTATTTTGCCATGAAGGCGACAGATGATTATTCCAATACATCGGGTATGTCGAATGTGATTACGGTTGATTTAATTAATCCGGCAGCGGTGAGTAATTTAACGGCAAGTAATCCAACCATCAATTCGATCAAACTTCAGTGGACAGCCGCAGGGGATGATGGGAATTCTGGAACTGCAAGTTCCTATGATTTAAGATATTCGACAAGTTCAATCAATGCCTCCAATTTTTCATCTGCAACTCAAGTGAGTGGCCTTTCTAGTCCTCAATCAGCGGGTGCGACCGAGACATTCACGGTTACGGGTTTGGCTCAAGGTACAACTTATTATTTTGCCTTGAAGGTTTCAGACGAAGTGCCCAACACCTCTTCCATTTCAAATGTGGTTTCAGTGACCACACAAAAAGATTCGGATGGGGATGGGTTGTCCGATACCGATGAAACCAATATCTATGGCACCAATCCCTATGATGCGGACACGGATGATGATAGTTACAATGATGGGGTAGAAGTCAAGGCAGGAACAAACCCCTTAAGTGCGTCAAGCTATCCGGCGGAGATACGAATCACAGTCGATAACAACTACATTTTATACGTTAATGGGACACAGATAGGATCAGATGGGGACTGGACAACCGTCGAGACCTACTATGCAAATCTACAACCTGGAGGAACAATAGCGATACAAGGGACAGATGCAGGCTGGATTGCAGGAATCGCATGCCAGATAAAATACGGGACTAACCTCCAAGTCTCGGACTTCACATGGCAAGTGGCGAAAAGCGCAGCCAATAACTGGCAGAGCTTGACCTATGATCATTCATCATGGGGAGGAGCCACAGAAACATATAAAATGGGAGAAGGGCCGTGGGGGACGACCGTATCGAGTTCCTTTGATTCCAAAGTGAACTGGATCTGGACAGGGGATGCGTATAATGACGACCAAGTCTATCTCTACACAACATTCGACCCCAATCGCAATGGAATGATAAATTTTAGTACCGACAACAACTTTGAACTCTTCAAAAACGGGACAAAAATATTGACAGGGACTGACTGGTCAGACGTCAAACACTATCCGACCTCAATTGCAGTAGGAGATACAATCGCGGTTGATGGGAAAGATGAAGGAGGGATCGCCAGCGTCATAGGAGAAATCATATGGAAAGACACAAACGGAAATAAAAAAAGCATTGTTACGGATGGAACATGGAAACTCTCGACGAATTACATCTCAGGATGGGAACAGACGAGCTACAATGACAGTGGATGGGGAAATGCAAGCATCAGTGCTAATCTTGGGGACTCTCCGTGGGGAAGCTCAGGCACATTGGGCTCGATCTCGAGTCAAGCGAAATGGATTTGGGCCTCGGACATGAATAACATCAATGAGATATGGTTAAGGAAAACCATCACCAACTCGACCCTAACGCAAACAGGAGACAACAGTATCGAAATATATGTCAATGGAATCAAAATAGGAGAGGGAGGGGACTGGTCAAAACCCCAAGCCATAGATATTAACCTCCAGAATGGGGATGTCATTGCTGTGAAAGTCATAGACCAAGGGGGAATGGGAGGATTTCTGGGATCGATTAACTACAATGGAACCCTCCTCGTCACTAACCCGACATGGAAAGGATCGAGGGGACCGTACAATGATCTTAGTTGGACCCAGAAAGGATATGATGACAGTTCATGGACGAGCGCCATCTCAAAGGGCTCGAATGGCATTAGTCCCTGGGGAACGCTGAGCACGATAGACTCTACAGCCCAATGGATTTGGGTGGGGGACTTTGAGAATGAAGACATAGCTTACTTCCGATTCACCATTGGAAATAGCAACACCCCGACGGGAGTGACCACAATGCAATTTACAGCGGATGACCATCTCATCTTTTATCTCAATGGAGAACGTATGGCCACGAATGACAATTGGTCGCAGCCACAAACCTTAACCTTGACTCTAAAAACGGGAGATATTCTTGCCTTTGAAGGGGAGGACAAGGGGTATAAAGCGGGGCTATTATTCAGTGGGACAGGCTCCTACAACATCGTGTCAGACACGAGCTGGAAAATCTCCACAGTTGAACAAACAGGCTGGAACACAAAAACCTTTAATGACAGTGCATGGTCGAGCGCCTCAGACTATGGAGCCTATGGAAGTTCTCCCTGGGGGACTAATGTCTCAGGGTTCACGAACACCAATGCCCATTGGATTTGGTCTGGCAACAACACCACAGGATCAGCCAATATTGATACCCCGGTTTATTTTAGAAAGGTGGTGGAATAGTAAAGACAGTTTAAGGTTTAAGGTTCAAAGTTAAAGGATTAAAACTAAAAATCTTTTTCTTTTGACTCTGAACTTTTTTTCTTTGAACCTTAAACTTCAAACTTTGAACTGGTTTTCTTTGAACTTTGAACTTTAAACTGTCTTTTAATCCGTCGTCATAACTTCTGTTTTTTCTAATCGAGAGATGAGAATGACTGATAACACAATGAGTCCTCCCCCAACGATCGATAAAATAGTTGGAATTTCTTTCCAAATCAATCCTCCCAATATCATGGAAAAAAGGACAATGCTTGAAGAATAGGCGCTGGTCGCTGCGGTTGACCCCTTTTGATAGGCCTCAGTCATTAAGATTTGGGCGAGGGTTGCAAAGGTACCGGTTCCTGTTAGGTAAAGGGCTTCAAGAAGATTCGGAATTCTAAAAGAGGTCCAAGCCACGGGGATTGCTAACGCAGTTGAAATCCAGATAAAATAAAAAACAATGGTGAGAGAAGAATGATCCCTTCTTAGAGAACCAATCGAAAGATAAGCCAGGGCCGCAAAAACTCCAGAAATAAGTCCAATCCAGGCACCTTGAATGTTGATTCCTGAGTGGGGATCAACAACAAAAATGATTCCGATTAATCCTAAAAGAATAACGGCAAAAATTTTCCAATTCGTTTTTTCTTTGAGAATAAATGGGGCAAGGATGGCAACAAAAAGAGGTGAGGTATAATTAAGCATGACCGCTGTGGCAAGCGGGATTTTGGTAATGGCCCAGAAATAGAGGCTAAGTGCAAGGAACCCTGCGATGCCTCGAGTGGCAAGAATCTGCGGACGTTGGCCTAAAAAGCGAGCTTTTTTGAGAATCATAATGGGTAGAATTAAAATAAGACCCACAAGGCTTCGAAATAAAACAACTTCTGAGACCGGAAGCGTTTGGCTTGCAAAACGGACGCAAACGCCCATGAGGGCAAATAGAAAAGAAGAAGTGATCATTAAAATAGCACTGAGATTCATTTTTGAATAATGTTTTTTCATTGAAGCACCACAAAGGAAGACCCTGGTCCACAGTCGACAGTCAACAGATTAAAGAAAGTTTTTTTCTGTGGACGATGGACTGTGGACTGTGGACGGTTGTTAAAGATCATCGATGACTTAAAACTCCTCTTTTCTTGCAATAGATTGCAATTTTACAAAGGCTGCAAAAAGGAGAGATGGGTCGACAGAGATTCTGTCCGTAAGGAACCAATAAGTCGTTATAAATTTTCCAATAAGGCTTAGGAAGAACTTTCATCAATGCGAATTCACTCTCGTCCGGGGTTTTCGTTTTGATGAGGCCTAATCGATTAGAAATGCGATGAACATGTGTGTCTACACAAATGCCATCTTGATTAAATCCCAAGGTGATGACCAAATTAGCTGTTTTTCGCCCGACTCCTTTTAGGCTAAGTAGCTCGTCCATTTTGTTAGGAACTTTTCCTTGAAATTGAGTGAGTAAAGTTTTAGAAATTTCTAGAATTGTTTTTGCTTTTGTCTTGTAAAAGCCAGCAGGATAAATCAACTTTTCAATTGCTGGTGGATTTAGCTTGAGCATTTCTTGAGGGGTAGAGGCCTGGGCGAAAAGTCTTTGAGAGGCCAGATTTGTCACCTCATCTTTGGTTCGTAGACTGATGAGGCAGGAGATAAGGACTTTAAAGGGATCTTGAGATTCATTGGCCACAATACCCACGGCCGGTGTTTTCCACTGGCGAATTTCTTTTTTTAGAATTTGGATGATTTTGTCAATGGGGTCCATAAAAATTCACAAATTAAAGTTTCCTACCAAAAACTTTTTTTAGTTGGGTGCTCATGCATAAATTAGACTGTATCTTAATTTATACGTGTGCGAATTAGAGTCAATTAGAAAATAAACAAATTTTCATCATTCTCTCTTGAAAGATTTGAAGGATCATGGGATCGTGGTGAACGGATAAAAACCAGTTCAAAGTTTGAGGTTCAAAGTTCAAAGGAAAAACTTGAGAAATGCTTAAAGTAAATGAGATTTATAAAAGTATTCAAGGAGAGTCTAGTTTTGTAGGGCTTCCTTGTGTTTTTATCCGATTGACCGGTTGTCCTCTAAGATGTGTGTGGTGTGATACCGCTTATGCCTTCGAAGAAGGAAAAGAGATGACGGTAAGTGAGGTTGTCCAATCCGCAAAATCTTTGGGTCTTTCTCTGGTTGAATTGACAGGCGGGGAGCCTTTATCTCAAAAGGATGCTTTTCCTTTAGTCAAATCCTTACTCGGTCATGGATGTCAGGTTTTGGTCGAGACCAGTGGCGCCGTTTTGGTGACAGAGCTTGATCCCCGGGCTGTGAAAATTATGGATATCAAGTGTCCTGGGAGTGGTATGATGGAGACGATGTTATGGGAGAATTTAAATCATTTGACCGGTCAGGACGAATTGAAGTTTGTGATTAAAGATAAAAATGATTTTGATTGGTCTTGCAGCATCATTGAAAAGCATCGTTTGCAGGATCGAAAGATTTTATTTTCTCCAGTTTTTGGTGAGCTTGAACCGAAGCTTTTATCAAGCTGGATTCTCGAAAAAAATATAGCGGTGCGCATGCAACTTCAAATTCATAAATATATCTGGGATCCTGATGCAAGAGGGGTGTAGTTAGAAACAGTTTAAAGTTCAAAGTTTAAAGTTTAGTGCGCCAAGCAAGCCAACAAAAGCAAGCCGAAATAAGGAGCCTGAGTAAAGGCTAACCACCGACTCAGAACTGAACTCTGCACTTGGAGAGGCAACGAACCGAGTGAAGCCAGAGGGAAGGAGATTGACGAC
>JACOUC010000026.1 GCA_016178055.1 Chlamydiota bacterium
AAGATCAAAATGACAACGTAAAATTTAAAATGTTTCTGTGTCTAGGCGTGTATAAAATTTTGGATTTTGATTTGTCATTTTAATTTTTACATTTTGATTTTTGAATTTTTAAGCTATATACCTTCCCCCATCCACATGATAGGTGGCTCCGGTAATGAAATCTCCTTCTATCAGGAATAAAACGGTTTTGGCAATATCTTCCGGAGACCCTATTCTCTTAAGAGGGGTTCCGTCAATAATAGCCTGCTTTTCCTTCTGAGAAAAATTTTTAGGAAGCAGAATAGGTCCCGGGGCAATACAATTGACTTGAATGTTGGGTGCCAATGTTTTTGCTAAAGCTTGAGTGAGGCAAATAACGCCCGCTTTAGAAACACAATAGGGAATATAATTTTTATAGGGCCTTAAACCTGCCCAATCCGCAATGTTGATGATTTTGCCCACACCTTTTTTGAGCATGTGAAGCCCCGTTTGATGAGAACACAAAAAAGTTCCTTTTGTAAAAAATAGCGGCATTGTTAACAAGAATTTCAATGGAACCAAAGGCTTGAATCACTTTTTGAATGAGTTTCTTTACGTCAGCGGCTTTAGAAATATCTGCTCGAATGGCGATGGCCTTAACACCTTCATGTTCTAACTCTTTAATGGTTTCTCGAGCTTCTTTTGAAGAAGTACGGTAGCTGATCGCAATGTTAGCTCCTTGTCGAGCCAGAGCCAAGGCGATGGCTCTTCCGACTCGAATGGCTCCTCCTGTCACCACCGCAGTTTTTCCAAGAATTTCCATAGTGAGAATAGGGTATTAAAAACAGTTGAAGAGATAAAGCTAAAAAAGTATATTGAGACTTCGTCTTATATAAGGAGCCATTCCCGTGCCACTTCTTTATTCTTTACCACTTCCCTTAGATTCTTCGATGATTGATTTCAAGCTCAAAGGCGTGGATGAAAAAGAATATTCAGTAGCCAGTTTCAAAGATAAAAAATTTTTGGTGATCGTTTTTACATGTAACCATTGTCCTTATGCTCAAGCCTCTTGGCCCAGGCTGATTGAGCTTCAAAAGGAATTTGCCTCTAGAGATATTCAGTTTGTCGGAATCAATCCGAATGATGACAGAAAATATCCAGATGACAGTTTTTCAAACATGAAGCTGCTTGCGAAGGAAAAAAGTGTGAATTTCCCTTATTTAAGGGATGCCTCTCAAGAAGTCGCACGTGCCTATCAGGCCCAGTGTACGCCGGACGTGTATGTTTATGACCGGGCTCGCCAATTAAAATACCATGGCCGCATGGATGACAATTGGCAAGAGCCGACAAAGGTGAAGTCGCACGATCTTAAGAATGCACTTGAGACCCTTCTCCAAGGAAAGGTGCCTTCGGAGAAACAAATGCCTTCCATGGGATGCTCCATTAAGTGGAAGTAAAAATGTGCCAATGTGTCGATAAATAAAAGAATGTACCAACGTACCAATGTGCCAATGTCAAAAAACTCATTTATTCATTGGCACATAGGCACATTGGCACATCGGCACAATAATTTATGATTGTAGAAAATAACAAAGTTTGCGTCTTGGTCAGCGGCGGCTTGGATAGCGCCGTCCTTCTCTCCCTCATGGCCCAACGTTTTAAAGAGGTCTATCCCGTGTATGTTCTTTGTGGCCTCTTTTGGGAAAAGGCAGAGCTCTACTGGCTCAAAAAATTTTTGAAGAAAATTTTATTCTCAAATCTTCATCCCCTTAAAATACTCCAAATACCTGTCCATAACTTTTATGAAAATCATTGGAGCCTAACAGGGAAAAATGTTCCGGATGCAAAATCTCAAGATAAAGAAGTGTATTTGCCAGGGCGAAACCTTCTTCTTTTGTCCCAGGCCGCTACTTACTGCGCCCTTGAGAAAATTAAAAATGTGGCGCTTGGCATTTTAAAAAGCAATCCTTTCCCCGACAGTCAACCCGCTTTTTTTAGCTCCTTTGAAAAAGCGGGCTCACTTGCTTTTAAAACGCCATTTCATGTTCTGACCCCGCTATCTCGTATGACAAAATCGGAGCTGGTGAAAAAGGGAAAAGATTTGCCTTTAGAATGGACCTTTTCTTGCCTGAGGCCCAAAGGTTATCAGCCTTGCAGGAATTGCAACAAATGTGAGGAAAGAAGAAATGTTATGAGTGTTTCAGAAAACCCCTTTCTAGCCAAAAACCGTTCAAATTTGTAAATAAAATCTAAAATTTATCCAATCTGGTGCATTGGTCATCTAACGTGTTATGTGGTATATATTTATTAGAATATTGAGAAAGGAGTCTCTATGAAAAGCAAAGGGATGATTTTTGCTGCGCTGATGATGTTTTTGTCATTTCAAGCACCGGCTGTGGAAAAGGTCCCGCAAACTCATTTCAATTTGTTATCTTCCTCAAAAGAAGGCAATACCTTTTCTCTTGTTTGCAATGGGAAAATGATGTTTTTTGTTTTTTGCATGCCTCAAAAGAATGGGGATAGACAGGTTAAAGTTTTAGGGACGAGTGTCGATAAAATAAAAGAACGTTTGGGAGAAATCCAGAGTCAGGAAAAGGAAGTCAGTGAAAATAAAAATGACGTCAACGATCAGGGCGAAAAATTCATAGAGGTTTCTAGAGAAGTGAGCTATGAAGATGGTGTTTATGTCAAGGATGTAACTCTTCATGTAGGGACGAGAGATCTTTCCAAACATGTCGAGATCTCCGCAGATCAATATTCCAAAGAGGTGACAACACGCGAACATCCTATAGGAGGAGATACAGGATTTGATGTTGAGATTCAAAGAGTTTTGGTGATAGATAAAGCGCAAGGAGAAATCACTCTTGGGGTCTCAAAATCTTTGGGTGATCTCCAGGAAGAAACGGTCGGCATTGATATTCTCAGCAGAACTTTGACTTTGACAAAAGAAGGACAGATCATTGTTCAAATTTCTAGAATCTTTCCTTGTGATGCAGATTGTTGGAATGAGGCTCTCCCCGATACACTTACTTTTACAATCGATTTACCCAGGGCCGGAGAGGCAAAGGTTTTGGGCTTTATAAATGGGGAAGAAGGACATTGGGGAATGTCTCAGAATGAGAGGTATCATGAGGGAGAGACGAATCTTCTATTAGATTTATCAGGCCAGAATACGCTTGGAATGATGTTGGGCGATGAGAAGAAGAATCTACCTCTTGAATTTGGAATGAATTCTGAGGGCGATTTTTTTGGACAGGTGTATCGAAGAGATCTACAAAACGTTTCTGAGATTCAAAAGGAATGGTTGAAAGACCAGGTTGGACATGAGAATCTAATGGCGGCGGATTTAAAGAATGTGATGGCGCAGGGGAAAGGTCTTAATTTAGCGAAGGGACAGATGATGGATGAAGGAAACTCTGCCATTCGGCCAGTGAGTTCCCCGATTGCTTCCCCTCGGGAGAACCCTGTGTCTGAAAAGCTTTCTCTCGAAGAGAGGCCCGCTCTTCACGATGCTGTTCATGAGATGCCAAGTGTTGATAAAGAGGCTCTTGATACAAGGAATGACGGGATTGACTCAAGAAGGTAAGAGCATTCTTAAATTAAAACAAAAACATTTCTTGGGTCTGTGAGGCAGGAAGCGGCGTCCAATTTACTTTGACATCAAGGCGTTGAGTGCCGTCTTTGGAAAGGTAATGCAGGCTTTGGTGCCTCAGGCCGTATTCGTAAACTTCTTTCGTCAGTTGGACGTCGTTGAGGCAGTACGCTTTTATTTTTTCGATTTCTCCTGCCTTGGGAGCACTGGATAGTCAAAGCTTTTGATATTAAATCCAATCATAAGAGAGGCCTCACTTAAAATTTGATTGAGCCCAGATAACTCTTTTTCCTCGTAAGCCGTGTATTGGTTCGTCTTACTCTGATAAATCCCAACAACAGAAACGCCCAGTTGGTCTAAATATCTTCGGTCAATGTCTGAAAACGCCTTTTGGGTTTCAATATCTAGGACGATGTAGTTCATAGTGAAAGTTCAAAAGTTTAAAGGTTCAAAAGTTCAAAAGACAAGATCCAAAAGTTCTTGACCTTTGAACTCTTGAACCTGTTTTTAAGAGCAACCACTCGTTTCACCACAGTTTAAGCATTTGTAGCAGGCCCCATTTCTGACCATGATTTCTCCGCAGGCATGGCAGGGGGGGGCGTCTGTGTCTACTTGAAAGGTGCGGGTTTCTCCCTTTTCAGGTTCTCTCTTTTGCTTGGGGGCTTCCACGTTTGCCACTTCTTCTGAAAGTGAAGCGGGAGTAGCCTTCTGGCCCTTCGGTAAAAATTTCAACGCCAGCCATCTAAAAATATAATCAATGATGGATTTGGCGAAGCGAATTTCAGGATGATGCGTGATTCCTGAAGGCTCAAAACGCTGATGACTGAATTTATCCGTGAGAACCTTCAGGGGCACTCCATATTGAAGCGCCAGGGAAATAGAGGTCGAGAAAGAATCCATGAGGCCTGAAATCACAGACCCTTCCTTGGACATGGTGATGAAAATTTCACCGGGCATACGGTCCTCATAAAGGCCTACTGTGATATAGCCTTCATGACCCGCAATGCTGAATTTATGGGTGATGGCTTCTCTCTCATCCGATAGGCGCCGGCGAGTGGGTTTCGCCGCTACAGCCACAGCGGAGTCCTTGTCATCCAGAGAGGTTGAAAGAGGTTGTGTTCTCTTAGATCCATCTCGATAAATGGCAATCGCCTTGAGGCCTAGTTTCCAAGCCTGGATATAAGCCTCCATGATTTCATCAAGAGAGGCCTCTTGAGGCAAATTCACCGTCTTGGAAATGGCGCCTGAAATGAAGGGCTGAACCGCCGCCATCATGCGAATGTGTCCCATGTAATGAATGGACCTTTTTCCCTTCAAGGCCTTGAAGGCACAGTCAAAGACGGGAAGATGTTTTTCATCCAAAGGAGGTGCCCCTTCGATGGTGTCATTTTTATCAATGAAACTTACAATTTCTTTGGTTTGGGAATCATCGTATCCCAAACGCCTTAGAGCTTCGGGAACGGTTTGATTCACAATTTTAATGAGACCGCCGCCGACCAGCTTCTTATATTTGACAAGGGCGATGTCAGGCTCAATCCCGGTGGTGTCGCAATCCATCATGAAGCCAATGGTTCCCGTGGGTGCAATCACCGTCACTTGAGAATTCCGGTAGCCGTATTCGCTTCCGATTGCGTACGTGTCTTGCCAAATCTCCCGGGCTTTTTCTAAAAGATTTTTTGGGACGAGAGAGGCATTGATATTTTCAACCGCAGCGGCATGCTTTTCGATGACCCGCAGCATAGGCTTTCGATTTTTTTCATAGCCCTCGAAAGGTCCGGTGTGCCGAGCGATAAGAGCGGAGGTTTTATACGCCTGTCCATGCATGATGGCAGAAATCACCGCTGTGTAGGCTCGACCCTCTTCGCTGTCATAAGGGAGTCCTCGGGCCATGAGGAGCGCTCCCAGATTTGCGTAGCCCAATCCCAAGGGGCGATAGTCATGACTGTTTTTATCAATGGCCG
>JACOUC010000027.1 GCA_016178055.1 Chlamydiota bacterium
CTTGGGAGGAGCCTCGAAGGGAGCGTAGAAAGCCAAGGTCGGGGCGTTTATTTAGAGGAAAAAAATAACAGGTGATAGTAAAAACCATGGAGATCCAAAAATCAAACATCAAAAATCTTGTCGGACAATGTAAAATTTAAAATGTCTCCCTTGCAATGGCATTTAAAATTTTGGATTTTAGGTTGTCATTTTGAATTTTGATTTTTGGATTTTAAATTAACTATGAGAGTTGCCATATGTACAGGTAAAACGGGAGGGCATGTTTTTCCAGCACTTGCAGTAGCTCGTGAACTTAAGAGCAAAAATACTGCGAACGAATGTTATTTTATCGGCACTCGAAACGGCTTAGATCAATCTCTTCTTCAGAAAGAAGAAATACATTTTGAAGGAATTTTAGGGGAAGGAGTTCCCAGTAAATTAAATTGGAAAATGTTTAAGGCTGTGACTTCTTTTCTTTTGGCTCTCATAGAGGTGAAGTCTATTTTTAAGAGACTTCGCCCGGATGTGGTTCTTTCTTTTGGCGGGTTTATTTCTTGTGCTCCCGTTTTAATGGCTCATTGGATGAAAATTCCTGTTGTGATTCATGAAGCGAATGTTCATCCTGGAAGGGCAAATCGTTTTTTAAGTCGATGGGCAAAGGTTATTTGTACAGGTTTTTCAGCTGGGGGTGATTCTTTTCCTTCTTTTGTTCAAGCGCAAAAAGGGGATAGGAATATTCGAATAACCGGAATTCCTCTGAGGAAAGAATTTTTTAAAGTGAATCGTCAAGAATCATTTCAAGATTTAAAATTAGATCCTTTAAAATGGACTCTTTTTGTGATGGGAGGGAGTTTAGGGGCCCGTTCAGTGAATGAATATTTCCTAAAATGCTTGCCCTTGCTAGGAGAATTATCTAAAAAGATTCAAATCATTCATGTGACGGGAAAAAATGATTATCAAAGAATGTTGGCAAGTCATCCGCCGAATGATATTTCATACCAAATGATTCCATTTTTAGAGAGGCCTGAAAAGGCTTTTGCATGTGCCGACCTCTTTATTGGTCGTGCGGGGGCCTCTACCCTTGGAGAGCTTGCATCTTGTGGGTTGAGTTCTATTTTGATCCCGTATCCTCATGCGGCTGAAAATCACCAGGTGGCCAATGCCTCTTATTGGGCTTGCAAGGGGGCGGCGCATATGATAGAGGAAAAGGAGTGTTCACCAGATATTTTGGCTCAAGAAATTTCTCAAGCTTTACTGAATGAACCCTTAAGAAAATCTTTGTCGATGAATGCCAAAAAAATGTGTGTTTTAGATGCTGATTCAAGAGTCGTCAGTGTTCTAGAAGAGGTGGTGAAGTGAATAAAGAAAGCTCTATGCAAATTCATCTGATCGGCATTGCAGGTTCCGGCATGAGTGCTCTTTCCCATCTTTTGGTGGAAAAAGGGCATCAGGTGTTTGGTTCTGATATTAAAAACTTCACTTCTCTTCATCAAAGAGGCATTACGTTTTTTCGAGGGCATGAGGCTTCTCATGTCAGAGGGAAGGATTTAATTGTTTTCTCAAGTGCCATTCCCCAAAATCATGTTGAGCTCGTCGAAGCAAGAGCTCTTGGAATCCCTTGTATTCATCGCTCCCAGATGTTAGCCGAACTTATGGAAAAGAAAAGATCGATTGCTGTTTCAGGGATGCATGGAAAAACTTCCACAACAGGGATGATTGCCAAAATAGCGATCACGGCAGGTCTTGATCCAACAATAGCCGTTGGAGGAAATTTTGATTTTCTTTCTGAAAATGCGAGATCGGGTCAAGGGACATGGTCTATTTTTGAAGCAGATGAAAGCGATGGCTCACTCCTTTCTTATCATCCTGAGATTGCGGTGATCACCAATTTAGAGCTTGAACATATGGATTATTTTAAGAGTTTGGATCATATTTTAAAGGTTTTTCACCAATTTGCTTCGCAAGTCAAAACAAAAGTGGTGATCAATGGTGATCAGCATGGTTGTCAAGTTTTGAGGGGAATTTTCCCTCGTGATTTTATGATGGCTTTTGGTTTTGAAGAATTTGTGGATGTACAAGGGAGAAATATCATAACGCTTCCTTGGCAATCTCGTTTTAGAGTTTCTTTCCGAGGAGAGGATTTAGGTGAATTTGCCTTGCCTATTTCAGGAAGGCATCAGATTTCAAATGCCTTGGCAACGATTGCAGTGGGCCTTATTCTGGGAGTTAAAGTTGATTCTTTGCGTGAAGCCCTTGCCCATTTTCATGGAGCTGATCGGCGGTTTCAAGTTCAAGGTCAATTTCGCAATGTTACTTTCATTGATGATTATGCGCATCATCCGACGGAAATTCTTGCAACACTCGAAAGTGCACGTCTTTGTTTTTCCGGAAAAATTTTAGGAATTTTCCAACCCCATCGATATAGTCGGACTCTTTTCTTTAAGGAAGAATTTGCAAAAGCACTTTTGGGTTTTGATCATTTAATCATTACAGACGTTTATTCTGGAGGAGAAGCTCCCGTCGAAGGAGTGACCGGTCAGTTGATCTATGAAGAGCTTTTGAAGCTGGGACATACCCATGTTGAGTATTTTCCTTTGCTTGATGAGATTCGAGAAGTTGTAGAGAAACAAGCACTCGATTATCAAGCGATTATAACTTTGGGGGCAGGCAATATGACTTCTTTAGGTGTACAGATTTTGGAAAATTTAAAGCGAAAAGAGAATTTAAAGATTAAAGGTAGGATTTTCGAGCATGAACCTTTATCCAAACACACAACCTTTCGGTTGGGGGGACCGGCTGATCTTTGGGTGGAGCCTCTCGATTTGGAAGAACTCATTAAAGTTCAACAGTGGACTCGTATGAAAGGGTTCCCTTTATTTGTGATTGGAAATGGTTCTAATATTATTGTTCGAGACGGAGGAATTCGTGGGGTTGTCGTGCGCTTAAGTTCTCCTTCTTTTCGCAAGGTCGAGGTAGTCAAAAATCGTTTAACTGTTGGAACAGGTTTAAGTCTTGCAGAAGTGATTCAGCATTCATTAGATCTAGGACTCTCAGGTTTAGAAAATTTAAAGGGAATTCCAGGATCCATTGGAGGAGCGCTCCATTTCAATGCGGGTGCCTTTGGTTCTGAAATAGGGGATCGGATTAAAGAAGTATGGGCCCTGAATCCAGATGGCTCTTTGGTTTTTTTGTCTCGTGATCAACTTCAATTGGGGTACCGGACCAGTATGGGACTGCGTGGAAAAATTACGCTTCAGGCTACATTTGATTTAATTCCCTCTGAAAGTCGTCAAATGTGTGAAAAAATTGTTGGTTTAAAAAATAAGCGGGCGCTTACTTATCCCAAACTCCCAAATGCAGGCTGCATTTTTAGAAATCCAGAGGGAGATTATGCGGGGCAAATCATTGATCAATTGGGTCTTAAAAATTTTTCTCATGGATCAGCTCAGATTTCATCTCAACACGCCAATTTTATTGTCAATACGGGTAACGCTCGAGCTTCAGATGTTTTAGCTTTGATTGAAGATGTTAGAAATAAAGTCTATGAAACAAAAAAAATAAAACTTGAAAACGAAGTTGAGGTCATCGGAGAAGAATGAATCCAATCCGCAATCCGCAATCCGCAATCCGCATTGCTGTTTTAATGGGAGGTCCTTCTCGGGAACGTGAAATTTCATTGCGTTCAGGAAAGGCTGTGAGTCAGGCTCTTCAATCTAAAGGTTATCAGGTTTTTGAAGTCACTGAAATGGACCCCCTTGTTGAACAACTGCGAGCCTTAAAAGTGAATGCAGTTTTTATAGCGCTTCATGGTCAGTTTGGAGAAGATGGAACAGTTCAAAAAATCCTTGAAGAAGCAGGTATTCCTTATACGGGTTCAGGCCCTCAGGCCAGTTTTTGGGCTATGCATAAGGAGTTAGCAAAGGAAAAATTTGAAGAGGCAGATCTTCTGACTCCTCCTTGGATTTGTGCTGATTTTAAAAATGTTGAAGTGTTAAAAAGACAATTAAACGGAATCGGATTTCCATTGGTGTTGAAGCCGAGCGCAGAGGGATCAAGTATTGGTCTTGAGATTGTAAAAACAATGGCTCACTTTTCTTTGGCTTTTGAACGGGTTCGTTCCTTGACTCAAAAAATTTTGGTTGAGAAATTTATTAGAGGAAGAGAATTGACGGTTGGAATTCTAGAGGATCAGGCTTTACCGGTCTTAGAAATTAAAACGGATCGCCCCTTTTATGACTATGAAGCAAAATACACTCCCGGGCACACGACCTACGAAGTTCCAGCCCAACTTCCTCAAAAAATATTTAAAAATATTCAGGATATCGCTTGGAAAGCTCATCAGGCTCTAGGTTGTAGAGACCTTTCTCGAGTGGATATTCTTTTGGACGAGTCTGAAACTGCTTGGATCCTTGAAGTCAATACCATCCCAGGTTTTACAGAGAGGAGCTTGCTTCCTAAGTCTGCGTTAGCAAAAGGGATATCCTTCGAAAATTTATGCGAAAAAATTCTAGAAAGGGCCTTGTGTTCTAATGGTTCTTTTCCAAAGAAAGATCGCACATGATTCGTCGAAGGCGTTATGTTTCAAGGTCTCCGCTCTCTGTTCGGGGTTTTTCTCCATCAAAGAAATCCCGTCCCTTTTCATTCCCAAAATTCTTAGGAAAATCTACTTTAATTCTTTTCCTATTGGTTGCTGATCTAGCTCTTTTAGTCTGGCTTGGCCATAAAATTTGGGATGTGCTTTCCATAGATTCTTATTTTTCAATTCAACAGATTCAAGTTCAGGGTTTGAACTTTTTTTCTGAAAATGAAGTGATTTCGCGAACGAAGCTTTTGAAAGGTCAAAATATTTTTAAAACGGACATTCGAGAAGCAAGAAGAATTCTTACCCAAGAACCTCTTTTTGAAGATGTAGATGTGTGGCGTCAATTGCCGGATACAGTGCTTATAAAAATCATTGAGCGTAAACCGGTTATTCAGGTCATTCCCAAGAATAAAGAAGAGGGGATCAAAGAAAAGGTTTATTTAGTCGATAAAGAGGGCATGATTCTTTCAAATGGAATGGATGCGACTCAGCTTTATCCCATCGTTCGGATGGTTGCGAAGGCTGATTTATTTCGAAGGGGAAACCAAATTTCAAATCAGGGGTTGATCCATGC
This sequence comes from Chlamydiota bacterium, assembly GCA_016178055.1. NCBI lineage: Bacteria > Pseudomonadati > Chlamydiota > Chlamydiota bacterium. Next base: position 5,136 of record JACOUC010000027.1, read on the forward strand.
TCTGGAGGTGATGGATATCTTTTCTGATTCCCTTCTTCGAAAGGTGTTTGATCTTGAAAACATTGAAATCCAGGATGACTCGGATGTGATGTTGAGAAGTCGGTCAGGAATGATCGTTCATTTGGGAGATACAGACTTCGAGAGCCGGCTTTTAAAGCTGCTTGCCATTTTGGAGGATGTTAAAAAGAAAAAAGAGGAACCTCAATCGATTGATTTAAGATTTCGGTATGTTCCGGTAACTTTAAAAGAAGAAGTTAAAAGTGAAAAGTGAAAAATGAAAAGTTAAAAGAGAACTGAATGAAATGCCTTCGAATACTCGAAATTATTATGTTTGTCAGGTTGGAGTTCGCCAATCTTCTCTTCTGAAAGCCCTTTTGGAAGAAAAGGGTTTTCAATTCAGGGAGGTCCCTTATGCCGAGTGGGGAGCCTTCACCCAGGATGTTCATGTGGTTCTTTATTCAAAGGGAAAATTAGTGATTCAGGGGAAAGGAACTCAGGATTTTGTGCAATTTTTTCTAGAGCCACAGATTTTGAAAGAGATTAAATTTGGTTATGAAGGCGAGCTAGCGATGAAAGAAGGGGTTTCTCACATTGGAGTGGATGAAAGTGGAAAAGGAGATTTTTTTGGCCCGCTTGTGATTGCAGCTGCTTATGTTAAAAAAGAAAAAATAGGAAAATTAATTGATGAAGGGGTCAAGGATAGTAAAAAACTTACTTCTCAGGCGATCAATCGATTGAGCAAACTTGTTCGAGATCTTTGTCCCCACGCTTTGGTAGTCATTAATCCTGATCGATATAATACTCTTTATGAGAAAATCAAAAATCTGAATCGTCTATTGGCTTGGGGACATGCTAGATCGATTGAAAATCTTCTTTCCAAAGTAGATTGCAGTCATGTTATCTTAGACCAATTTGGAAGTGAACATTTGGTTTTAAATGCCCTTATGGAAAAAGGAAAAAAAGTTTCCTTGAAACAAATGCATCATGGGGAAGAAGATGTAGCGGTGGCGGCCGCCTCCATTTTGGCTCGACATGAATTTTTGAAACGCATGGAAGAGTTAGGAAAAAAGATAGGAATGGAACTTCCTCGCGGAGCAGGATTCAAAGTTATTGAAGTTGCGACGACGCTCTTCCAAAAGGAAGGGCTTGAAGGCTTGTCCAAAATAGCAAAGATACATTTTAAAATTGTTGACAAGATGAATAAAAATTAAGTTCAGGAAAACAAAGCATTTAAATAAGAAAATTTATAGGATGTTTTAAAAATTTTTGATTTTTATTTGTCATTTTGATTTTTGCATTTTGATTTTTGATATTGAAAAACTTATGAACATACAATCCGTTCGTGGAACCAATGATATCTTACCCTCTGAAGTTGAAAAATGGCGATTTCTAGAAGAGAACGCTCGAAAAATTTTTAGCGTTTTTGGGTTTGAAGAAATCAGAACGCCTATTTTTGAGCACACCGAACTTTTTGTTAGATCAGTGGGCGAAGTGACAGACATTGTTGAAAAGCAGATGTACATCATTCCAGAAAAAGAAGGAATGGGTCTTGCTTTAAGGCCAGAGGCCACGGCCCCTGTCGTTAGGGCTTTTCTAGAACATCCCACGGATCGAGATCGGCTCTCGAAACTGTTTTATATCGGGCCGATGTTTCGTCATGAACGCCCCCAAAAGGGAAGATTACGTCAATTTCATCAAGTGGGAGTTGAAGCCTTGGGCTCTTATCATCCGGCTTTGGAGGTGGAGGTTTTAGATCTTTTGAGAAATTACTTACGGGTATTGGGTCTAGAAGATGCTCATTTTAAAATCAATAGTGTGGGATGCCGACCTTGTAAGACCCGATATGGAGAAATTTTAAAAGAATCGCTTCGAGGTCAATTTTCAAGTCTTTGTCCTGATTGCCAGAGACGCTTTGAGAAAAATATTTTACGCGTCCTTGACTGCAAGAATCCAAATTGTCAGGGTGTCTTAGATCGTATTCCTCTTTTACCAGAGGTGATTTGCCAAGAATGCAAAAATCATTTCGCTCAGGTGACCAGTCTTTTAAAGGATACTCATCTCTCCTTTGAACTATCTCCAAAATTGATTCGGGGTTTAGATTATTATACTCGGACCATTTTTGAAGTGACTCATCCTCATCTGGGGGCTCAGGACGCCATTGCGGCCGGAGGTCGATACGATCACTTGGTCGAATCGATGGGAGGGCCAGCGATGGGTGCTGCAGGTTTTGGAATGGGGATGGAACGTCTCTTGCTAGCCGCTTCAGGTCTGATTGATAAAAAAGTTGTTTCACATTTCCCGTTTTTGTATCTGGCTTCATTAGGTGAAGAGGCCTTTCGGGCGAATTTTCTTCTCCGTCAAAAATTACAAGCATTGGAAATTCCTTGTGAAATGGATTATGATGCCAAAAGTTTTAAATCTCAATTTCGTCGAGCGAATAAGTTAAGCACGCGTTACGTTCTCATTTGTGGAGAGGATGAACTCAAGAAGGGGATGGTGAAATTAAAAGATATGGACCAAGGTTTAGAAAGTGAAGTAAATGCAAATGAAATTGTACAATTCATTCGATTGAAATATGAAAAAAATAAGAGCCAGAAGCTAGAGGTTAGAGGTTAGAGGAGAGATGAAATCATGTCAATGCGATCACATACTTGTGGTGAGTTAAAAAAGGATGATGTAGGAAAGACCATTCAATTGTGTGGCTGGGTTGGGACCCGTCGGGATCATGGAAACCTTGTATTTATTGATCTCAGAGACCGTTATGGGATCACGCAAGTTGTGTTTAATCCTGAAATACATCCAAAGGCCCATGAAGTTGCAAAGGATTTGCGTTCAGAATTTGTAATTAGAGTTGTAGGTGAAGTCGCTCATCGTCCTAGCGGAACGGTCAATTCAAAACTTCCCACGGGAGAAATAGAAATCATTGCTCAAGAAGTAGAAATTTTAAATGGGTCTCAAACGCCCCCTTTTGCCATTGAAGACGGAGCCGAAGTGGGTGAAGACCTTCGCCTCAAATATCGGTATTTAGATTTGAGAAGACCTTTCATGCAAAAGAACCTCTTCATGCGTTATCGCATTTCAAAAATTGCCAGAGATTATTTAGATCGGCAGTCTTTTGTTGAGGTTGAAACACCGATGCTGACCAAGAGCACTCCTGAAGGGGCTCGAGACTATCTGGTTCCCAGCCGTATTTTCCCTGGAAAATTCTTTGCCCTTCCGCAATCTCCTCAGCTTTTTAAACAGCTTTTGATGGTTTCAGGGTTTGATCGCTATTATCAATTGGTAAAATGCTTTCGAGATGAAGATTTAAGGGCCGACCGTCAACCCGAACATACCCAAATCGATATTGAAATGTCTTTTATCGGTGAAGAAGATATTTTCCAGTTAATTGAAGGGTTACTCACACAAGTTTTTAAAGAGGTTTTAGAAAAAAAACTTTCTATCCCACTCCCCCGTTTAACATATCGAGAAGCCATCGAACGCTTTGGATCTGATAAGCCTGATTTAAGATATGATTTAGAATTTGTGGATCTCTCAAGATGGTCCCGCCGTGTTGAATTTAAGGTATTCCGTGAAACAGTTGAAAAAGGGGGCCGGGTCAAGGCCATCAATGCGAAGGGAGGAGCTACTTTATCCATTAAACAAATGGATGAACTGACCGAGTTTGCTAAAAGTTGGGGAGCCAAAGGTTTGGCTTGGATGAAAGTGGAACCTTCAGGAGAATTAAAATCACCCATCACAAAATTCTTTGACAAGACTTTGCTTGACAATCTTTCAAATCAGATGAAGGCTGAAAAGGGGGACTTGATTCTCTTTGTTGCGGATGAAGAATATAAAGTTCATCTTGTTTTGGGACAATTAAGGCTGAAGATGATCGATGTTTTGAAACTGGCTCCAAAAATGGATTTTGCGCTTCTTTGGATCGTTGATTTTCCTCTTCTGGAATATAGCGAAGAAGAAAAAAAATGGGGTGCAGTTCATCATCCTTTCACCAGTCCCAAAAAGGAAGATATTTCATTCTTAGATCAAGAGCCCCAGAAGGCCAGGGCCCGTGCCTATGATTTGGTGATCAATGGGACTGAGGCGGGGGGTGGGAGTATCCGAATCCATTCTCAGGAACTTCAGAAAAAAATGTTTAATCTTTTAGGGATTACTGATGAGGATGCTGTTTTAAAATTTGGATTTCTTCTAGAAGCCTTTAAACATGGAGCTCCTCCCCATGGAGGTATTGCCCTGGGCCTCGATCGACTGACGATGCTCCTCTTAGGCCTAAAATCGATTCGAGACACCATTGCCTTTCCCAAAACCCAAAGCTCAAGCTGTCTCATGACCGAATCTCCCTCAGAGGTTTCTAAAAGACAATTAAAGGAATTGCATCTAAGTTCTTAAATAGATTACACAGATTAAATAAAATAGATCGGTTTTTCGATGATTTGAATCCCTTGATCATCTAATAGGATTTTCTCTTCCAATGTTCTTCCTAAGATATAAGCTTGAGGGAGTTTAAATTTTTTGGAAAAGAGAACCAGATTTTTTAAATCATCGGTACGGATTTCTTTTTGGTACTTGACTTCGATAGGCATAATGCTCTGGTCCCCTAGAAGTTCAATGAAGTCTACTTCATGCTGATAAGGATCTCTCCAGAAAAAATGATAATCCTTAAGGGATATGACAAGATTTTCCACGAGTCTACCTGTTTCTGAAAAATCAGTGAGGGCCCAAGCAAATGACGGAGAAGCCAGATAGAATTTTTTGAGCCTTTTCTCAGATGTGATTTGATTGCGAGAAAAATTAAATATTTTTCGAATAAGAAAGGATTCTTCCAGGTAGTGGAGATAAGAGCTGATGGTTTTATCGGAAATTCCTAATTCTTGTGACATTTTTTGATAATGAACGAGAAGACCTGGATTTTGGGCGATGATTCTTACAAGTCTCCAGAGAATTTCAGGATTTTCAACGGGAAAGAGCATGGGAATATCTTCATAAATAATTTTTCGAATCACCCCAACAAAATAGTTCTTTCGATCCGCTGGAATTTTCAGAGAAACAGCATCGATGAACTGACTTTTTAAGAAAAGTTCGAATTCTATTTCTATTTCTGTGAAAAAGGCGGAAGGCTTTTTTAAGAGATCGGCCCTTTCTTTAAAATGGAGGTACTCTTCAAAATCAAGCGGACTCAGATGATAGGTGAGAATTCTCCCCGCTAAACTCTCTTGAGTTTTTTTCTTAATGAAAAGAGAGGTCGAGCCTGTGATAAAAAATTTCAAATTTGGATAAAGGTCATAGTAGATTTTTAGCTGGTTTTGGAAATGAGTTAGTTTCTGAATCTCGTCCAAAAAAAGATAAATTTTTTCCTTTTTATAATTGATTCCTATTTGCTTTGAAAACGACTGTATTAAATCATCTAATGATGGCTGATCCTCATCAAATGTAAAATACCAAATAGAAAGGGGAGGTATCTTTTTTTCAAGGAGGTAGTTGATGAGCTGCAGAGCCAGAATTGTTTTCCCTGTTCTTCTCAAGCCAATCAATTCGATGATTTCCTTTTGAATCAAGGCCTGAATCAAAGATGGCAAGAGTTTACGCTCTTTTGAATAGGGATAGCGAAAGTCCTTTTCCCAGTGTCGATTATATTTTGATAGATTAATTTCTTCCATATGTTAGTTCTGTTAAATTCATAGTTTAATAGAATCATAACTCCAGTATTTTATATAGTCAATGAATAAACTAGCTTTAAAACGGCTTAATGCTGCTAAAAAAACGCTTTCTTGACAAAATTTACTTATTTCTCAATACTTATATTAAATTACAATGCAAAATTATCAAAGGTTATTAAATATTACATTGAATAGACTTGCCTCAAAAGAAATGGCTAAGATCATTGCCATTTTGGGGGCAAGGCAAGTGGGAAAGACCACACTTCTCAACCATATTGCTTCTGAATGGAAGGGCAATTAAGTATGGAAATAAAATCAGAGCATCAGATCTCGTGGGTTTGCGATCGCTCAAAGACGCTAGTCAGAATCATTTCAAAGCAGGTTTTTTAGTCACTCGATCCCATTACCCTGAAAAATTTGAGGATAATCTATTCGCAGTACCTTGGTGGTATTTTTGTTTGGATTAGCCCGAATTTCTCATTACATTTCTAACTCTTTGTCAATTTCGCCTTGTCTGCTTTTTCGGCCTGTTATAAGCTTATAACTTGTTCCATAGACGTAGGATAGGAAAATTTAAATTTGATATCACTTTTTTTACTTTTTGAACAAATAAAGTGTCTTATCCTGTGATATCTTGTGTAAATTTTACCTATGGATGGAGTTTTTAGTATGAAGTTTATTCAAAAATGGACTTCTTTTGTCCTTTCTCTCTCTATCTTGTTTTATGATCTTTCACCTGCTTTATCTCAAAACTCTGGCATCATAACACCTCAAAATTCCCCTCATTCAGAGGTTAAGAGTTCTATTAATTTATCAGAGAACTACTTAGGTAATTTCATAGATCAATTTAGAATTCCAAACGATTTGGGTGAAGTGATCGAAAATAATCTTCTTCCCAATCAGCCTAATTTTTTTATTGTTGAAGATATTCATTGTAATCCTGAGGCTCAAAGAAATATACGAGGGATTTTAAAAACTCTTAAAAAATGGCTCGAGGCTCGAGGCTCGAGGCTCGAGGCAAAAACTCAAACAGCGATAGATCAATCTTTTCCTCTTTCCTCCTCGAGCCTTCAGCCTCGAGCCTCGAGCCAAAGTGGTCTGGAAACTCTGACAACATCTCAAGATTTCAAACCATTCCATATATTCTGTGAGGCGGCCAGTGGTGAAATGGACCTGTCTTTTTTTACGGGTTTCCCGGATAAAGATGCCCTTTCGCGAGCCACAGAAAAATTCCTTCAGAAGAGTGACATGGATGGTGTGGAATCCTTTCTGGTGACAGAGGGACCTGAGAAGGCTAAGGGAGTGGGTGTTGAAGATTTAAAGACCTATGTCAAAAATGTGGAGTACATGGGAGATTTTCTCGAAGAAAAAGAACTTCAAGAACATGTTTGGCAGAATTTGGAAATGATTTTTAGAAAATTAAGGGAGAAGATTTATTCAAAAGATATACGCGAACTGATGGAAAAGAGGGAGAAGTATCGGGAGTTTAAGATAGGGATGGGGGAGTATATAAAGCAGCTCAAGGCTGGAAGCTCGAAGCTCGAGGCAAGAGCAAAAACAGAAGAAGTATTTACCTCGAGCCTTGAGCCTCGAGCTTCGAGCAAAAAATATCCTCAACTATCTCGTTACACCAAACTCCAGTCCCTTGAAGGAAAAACAGATCTATCAAAGGCTGAACAGGAATATTTAAAGTTTCTTGAAACCTTAGAGAAGAAACTTCCCCAAGAAGAATCTGCTTTGATTCTTCGTCATGTCCTGGAACACAGATTGGGCCGTGAAAGTGATCAGGATCATTACATCTTTTTGAGCCGATACGCTCGTCTTGTCAAAGGAGCCGATATCCCAAATTTAAAATTGCTCTTCAAACAGATGAAAATTTTAAAAAAGCTTTCGTGGAAAGATTTGGAGGAAGAGATCCATCAAGTTGAAAAAGAATTAACCGCGGTCTTGACAAACACAGAACAGGAAAAGAGTTTGGTTGCCTTGGAAGGTGATTATGAAATTCTGAAGAGAATTGCGAGTTTGGAAGGGAAGAGGGAAGATATAAAAAAGCTCGAGGCTCGAAGCTCGAAGACGGAAGCAAAAGCAAAAACAAAAACTGAAGAAGCGTTTACCTCCAGCCTCGAGCTTCGAGCCTCGAGCAAAGTATTATCCTCGAGCCTTCAGCCTCGAGCCTCGAGCCAAGCAAGCTGGACCAGCTTTATAGAGGACTTTCTCCAGAGACTAGCTGATATAGCAGAGAAGGAAGTAGTAGACTATGAATCTCCCGACTTCGGCGAGATTTTTGAAAAGGCCGAAAAATTCTATTCACAGGTTCTCGCCCGCGATGAGATTTTTATGAAGAATGCGCTTCATGTTCTTCAAGAGAAAAAGCTTTCTTGTGCTGCTTTTGTGATGGGTGGTTTCCATACACTTGGAGTCAAAGAAGCCCTTAAAAAGGCCCATATTGGCTATTGTGTGATTGCTCCCCGAATGACTCATTCAGATGATAGAAGTCTCTATTATCGAAAAATGAAGGAAATTTTTGAGGTTCTGGGTGGAATGGATGACGGGCTCAAGAATGCCTCTTTTCCCACCTTGAAAAAAATTGCGCTTCATCATTTTGTGACTCAAGCTCAGGCGATGGGCAGAATGATGATTGGAGAAGCGAGAATTTTGCCTAAGGGTTTCTTTGATGCTTGGGAAGGGAAGGCGCAAGACCTTGCCTCTGTGATTGAAGTATTGGAAAGAGATCATCCTGAATCGGTAACCGTTTCAGGAGATAAACTCACCCTTCAAACTATTTTAAACCTTACCGAACTTTCAGCTCCTGAATTAAGAACTCTGCTTCAAAACAATCAAGTTCGTCCCTTTTTGGAACGCTACATTGAAAAGCTTTTAGCGTTCTCGGGGCATGCAGGTAAAGATTGGCGAGTGCTTTTGGGAAATGGAAAAGAACCTTCTCGACCATTGCGGGGGAGTGTGATGGTCTTAGCCGCTTTGATGTTATTGACAAGCTTTGCTGAACATTTGGTAAAAGCTCAACAAGCAACAGCACCTCCGTATCGTTTTTCTCAAAAATTTTCTCAGCAGGATCTTGTGAGTAATGCTCAACAGCGAAAAGAATTTATCGAGAAGATTTTGCAATGGGAGGCAAAATTTCATCAGGGAGGAATTGGGTATAACGAGAAGAGTGGCCTCACTTATGATGGGCATGCCATTGACTTTAGTACGGGGGAATTAATAGGAGGACCTAGAAATTGGACAGCGGCTTCTAAAGAATCTCTTCATGTCGAAATTCTAACGCTTGCCATTGCAGGCAATCGCTATGCACAAATGTTGATTTCAACTGGCAATTTAACTCAAGCCAAGTCAAAAGCCAGCAGCATTTTTAAGAAAAAAATTAAAAGTTATCAAAAGTTCAATCATGATTTTCCAGGTTTTGGAGGACTTCTGCCCTGGGTTAAGGTGAATGATGAAGGTATGAAGCCAGCTTCTTCTCCTGAGAGGGCTGAATGGGATTGGCAAAAAAGGGTGCCGGGTCTTGACAATGGGCAATTAGCCTGGGCCTTGTATGTCGCTTATCATGTTCTTGAAGAACAAGGCGAAAAAGATTTAGCCCGAGAGTATAAGGAACACTTTGATTTAATGGTCACGAATGCTCCTCGTATTCTTTACGATGCTCAGGCCCAGAAAATCCGTGCCGTTACTGTGATCAAAGATCCAAAATTGTCGCCTTCTTCCAACCAGTATTCGACAGAGCGTTCAGGCAGTGGAGAGCCTTCCTATTTGGACGATCCTTATGAAGGTGAATTGATGGCTTTTTTTATGACTCTTTTTTGTACATGGCCAGATGGAAAGAAATGGCCAGAATCTAAACAGGCTCAGCAAATTTGGAAAGATAAGAAAATGACTCGTGTTGATTGGCAAACGCCAAAGGGTCCACTCACGGTTGTTCAAGGTCACTGGTACTCGGCCCATGAGATGTGGAAGTTTTTAGTTCTTCCCTATACGGACAATCCCTTGGCAAGAGAGATTTTTGAAAATGGAGAAAAGGCCAGAACATGGTATTCAGCGATGAACAAAATTCCAGGATTATTGGCTTCTGTCAATGCTCCTGTTGAAGGAAATCAAGAATCTCCTTATGCTTCTGCCATTGGAATTCAGCCTCTTGCAAAGCAAAAAGTAAGTACAACGGCCATTGTTACCCCTTATGGTGCATTTCCTGTCATTTTGGCTCAGCCTCCCCAAGGTTTGGTCTGGCTTCACGTGATGCTCAATGGGCCAGGAATGCAAGGTCCTTATGGCATGACAGAAGCCATTGATGCCCAGGGGAGAAAAATTGCGCCTCTTCTCACTTGGGATGTGAAATCCACCACTTCTCTTGCCTTGATTATTGCTGGAGAAGGCGGAAATTTAGGACTTCCGTACTTGATAAGAAAATATTTAAAACAGGACAGGATAGGGGACAAATCTCTTTATGATTATTTTTTAGAAATTGTAAAAAGCGAATTTCAAGAAGTTTTTCAAGCTCCTATATATGGCGAAAATGTTCCGTATGCGCTTCCCATAGCAACCATTCCTATGAATAGACCTGATTTCAAATCCTCAACGCGTTCTGTGGTAGAAGTCTTGGAAGGATCTGCTTTCCAGGGTGATGGATTGGTGTCAAAAATAAAGATTAAATCCGGGGTTCTATCTTTACCCCAAGGGGATGGCTATGTTTGGAATCGAATTCATCAGATTGATGTGGAGAAAAATCCAGTGATTTTGATGAATGTAAAAACTTCAGGGGGTCGTATTTCTCTCGAGGTTAAAAACGTCAATGATGAGCTTGTGACTCCTCAAAAAATAGCAGTTGTTCTTCCAGATACACAAGGTCAATTTGTATCTTTTGCTGTCAATATTTCAAGCTTAATGAAGGCGCAAAAAGAAGCTCAAAAATCAGCAGGTAAAGAACTCAACACGACAACAGGCTTTTTTGTCTTTTCAGATCCTCAAGCCTCCTTTCAGTTTAAATTCGTCACATTCCAATCTCCTGAAAAAATTTCAAAGGGAGTTGAAACTCTTCCGTTCGATGGGGGAAGATTTGTGAGAGGGACAGGTCCACGGGTAGCTCCTTCTCAGGCGTCCATTCTCGTTTCTGGAGACGTTCTTCAGAAAATCAATTTTTCTCCAGGAGGTGGTATTGGATATGATGCGAGCCACCCCGTCCCTTTAAAGATCAGGGGTTCAGGTTGGATTTGGGGGTTCTTGCCCCAGGCGATTGATTTGAATCAAAAACCGATCATGACTTTTGTTGTCTCGAAGGGTTCGGGAGATGTTTGGCTTGAACTGAAGAATCAAAGTTCGCAAGGTGAACAGCAATTGGTAGGAACACCTCGTTTTGGATCAAGCAAAGTTAAAATTTCTTTCCCCAAGCCTGGAACCTATTCAGTGGATTTGTCTCGAGGGTTTGTTTCTGGGATACAAGATCGTCGAGCTAAAATCATTGCCTTCTCTGATCCTGAAGGAAATTTTGAAATAAATTCTATCTCTTTTTCTAGGCGAGGCGGTGGCGTAATTAGTAGCCTCAAGAATTGGATCCTTCAGCGCATGCCGTCTTGGAGTCAGAATTATGACACGCGCATTGCCCCCATTTTAGAGACAATTTTGTTTGGGCTCCCTCTTTTGGTAACCACTTTGCTAGGGTTTGATTCTACATGGAGTTTGGGCATTAACCTTCTTTCCTGGACTCTTTTTATTCTGTCCAAGCATCAAGGTGGGCGTGGGGTGGCTGGTCTCATTGCTCTATTTAGTCTTATTCTCACTTCTATTCCTGTTGGATTAGGTGTATCCATGATTTTTGTTCCTCTCTCATTTCTGACGGCCAGTGTGATTCATTCTGGAATCAATAAATTGGATCAGAACGGATTTTTATCAGTAACGGCTAGAGTTTTAAAAGGAGCTGTGGTTTTTGCCTTGAAAGGAGTTTTTGCATTGGGCTTGCTTACGGTGGTAGTCGTAAAAATTGTTGAGCCCGTAGTCTCCCACATTTCGAATCAGAAACATGTTCATGAAATTCAAGTCATGAGTGAGCGGGATGGAAAATGGTTAGTGAATGGTGAAGTAATTACCCTGAAAACTGTTTCACAATTAGAGTCATTACTTCAAAAGGAACTTTCAAAATTTAAAGAAAGTAATATTACACAAGCCATTTCAAACAGCAAGACCGATCGTATCTTTTGGAAAGCCATTTTTTCTCATTATCCTTCTCATCTTCCCGTGTCTCAGTTAATCACGCTGGAAATGATTGAGAATCTATGGAAAACGAATCAATTGGATCATTTGTTCAATGGACTCAGAACCCAACCCCAGTTACTCTATCAATACCTCTCAGAAATTTCTGAGAAGGATATGCATGAATTCTCTCGATATTTTGCAACTTTAAAATCAGGGACTCGCCAGCAGATTTTTCTTACTTTTTTCTCTCAGCTGAGGAAAGATATGGCCATTGTAGAAGAAATAGAGCCTAAGAATACAGGTGATCTTTTGGAGGGTGAGCGCGCTAGGTTGTTTGCCGAGCAAACCCGTCGTCTTGAAAAACTCTATGGAACATTGGCCCAGATGCTGAATCGAAAGACTCCACTTTCCGTGGGCTCTCTGCCTTCTGGTCCAGTTGCGCCTTTCCCAATCATGGGGTTTACTGAGCAGGAAACCTTTTCTAATTTCTATAAACTTTTTGAGGATGAGATTTCCGATTATCGAGGACAAGGCTACACTGTTACTCTGCCACATCCCAAGAAAGTTAATGTTTCGAAAATTGCATGTTTAATTGAACCCAATTTATATCCTGGGATCATCCAGAATAGAAGGTTATCCTTAGAAGATAATCAATCCGCTCTACTCTTAGAGTGGGTTCTTGCCCAAGATCATTTTGTCAATGAAAAGGAACTCTTAAAGAAGGCATTCCAGTTGCATTCAGATTCTCAAAGCAAGACGGTAGATCTTTTTAAAGTGATTGCAACAGTAGGACATTATTTGAAAGAAATGGGGAGAGATCCAGGTGGAATTCTCGGAGGGGTAGAAGCTTTGGGAAGGAAGGATTCTGGAGTTTGGTTTGTGAGAGAAAATCATAGCCCCATGTCACTTGCCTGGATTCTGAATTCTCAAGGGGGATCTGTTGATGAAAATGGGCAGCCGGTAGACCGTTGGAGACCTGTCGATGAAGGTGGGAATGACTCCATTCCTAAAGGCGAAAAATATGGTGTCTTATGGTACAACATTGAAGATGATCTCTATCATTCTTGGAATTTCTTTCTGACGGCTTTATATGTCCATGCAAAATCTTTCGCTGAGATTGAAAAGGATCGGCGTGTTTTTCATGAGGGGGAGTCGCATGATACCTCTTTGTTCAGTTTTAAGAAGCTGGAGGGTAAGTACGTTCTACAATGGTCTCTTTCCTCGGGCGATATTCAGGATCTTCCTATTCTTTTTAAACTTTCCCATTTTCTTAAATTGGATGAGCTTGCGTTCTTGTGGTTTTCGTTTGGAAATCTTAATGAGAAGAGTGATGAAAGAGCAAAACTCATTTTTGCAGATGTGGCCTATGGATTGAGCAAAAATCTTATTCAAGAACGTTTTATCCACTGGGTAGATGCAGAACCTTCCTTACGCGATTCTCTAACTTTGAGAATGTTCGAAGGGGGGAAGTCTCTGGCAGAATATCATTCGACCCTGGTAAAAAAATGGGAGGATGCAGGGAAACCTTCTCCAGCCGAATGGGTTCAGAAAGATTCTCAGACATTTTGGTATGTATTCTATGGTTTTCAGAGGTGTAAGAATTTTGATCAAAGCCCTACAGCACCTTTCGATACCAAGGATGTTTTCGCTAGCTTTAAATCAGTTGTTGAAAGTGGACGAATAAATTTAGAATCATTTTTTAAAAATTTTCCAGAAGATTGGGAATGGAATGGAGATCCGTTTCGCCATGACAATTCTGCTTTTCGTTGGAAACAAAGGCTTGCAGAGAATGTAAATTCAGAAGCATTTCTTATAAAGTTGATTCAGGAAGATGATTTTAGATTGAAGTTGAGTTGTATAAAGAACTTGAATATTTCACCCGCTTTTCTTAAAAGTTTGTTGAAACGAGTGGTTCAAGAAGAAAAAGAAGTTTTTTTGTATTCCTCAGAGGTTCCCTTGGCTTTACGGATAATCTTGATGGACGATTCCGATGAAGTAATTTCTAAGCTTTCAAAGGAGATTCTTTCAGAATCAAGAAGTCCTTTAGAAAAAAACCTCTTAAAAATTTTTGATCGATGGGAAAAATCACGTTCTTCTGATACCATCCCTGATTTAGCTATAGCTCGCTTAATAAGAGAGGAGCCTGTCCTTCGTCAGATTGTTAGTCAATCCTCTGATACGCAATGGCATGAAGTAGATCCAACAGGTGATATTGATAAAGACATAGAAAATCTTATTTCTCAGTCAGAAGATTTTTTGAAGGCATTATCAAAGCATCGAACAGGCGGTGTAATCATTGGCCTCAAGCGTTGGGTTTTGAAGCATGTTCCTGAACAATGGATGAATTGGAGGATTTATTACGACACCCAAGTTGCTCCAAGACTAGAAGAAGTGCTTTTCATTTTGCCTGCGTTTGCAACGGCCCTTTTGGGACTGAATCCTTTCTGGGGAATCGGAATCAATGCGCTTTCGAGAATTGCCTTTGTTTTTTTACATCCCAGTGGTCAAAGAAAAGATCCTGCATGGATCGCACTCTCAAGTCTTGTCCTGACATCTCTTCCTTTTCTTTTAGGCTTTTTGTTTCCTTTATCCTCAGCGACACTTTCTTTGGGACTTGTGCTAACGGTTATCCCTGCTGTCATGGTTCATCGTGCGGTGAATTTAAGAGCCAGACCTCACTTTGAAGAATTTGTGAACTGGTTTAATCAAGACTATCGGACTAGCAGGAATCTGCGGCATTTTGCCCTCTTCCTGACACTCGATCAGATGAATTCTGCTTTCTTTCTCACTTTAAACGACGCCATTCGAGCATTTTCCCATGAAAAAGACCTCAGAAAAAATGAAGAAACTGAGCTTTACGATTTCGTGGTTGATGCAATCATTGCGGCCCGTCATCCGGAATTGATTCAAGGGAAGGAACGACCCTTAGATTCTATCATCGTCCGGATGGAAGCCTGGGGAACTTTAAATTTATTTGGGTGTGATTTGAATATGGGACCCTCCTCTCTCGTGGATATTGAGAAAACGATGAGAGAAGCGCGTTTTTTTAATTATCAAAATGCGAATCTCCGGGTACAGATTGGATCAAAAAAAGTTTCTTGGCAAACCAGGGCTCAGATTACCCAGCGTTATTCATACGAAGGCAAAGAGTATGAGCAGAAGGCGACTCCTCTTCCACAATTATCTTCTTTCTCTTCGGAGACAGTTGGGGCGAGTCTCTTCCAAATCACAAAGGTCGAAGATTACCCCATCCTTTTTGCTTATCTTGTCTTAAGACAGCGTTTGAGAGATATTCAAGCAAAACTTTTGAAGGAAACAATTTCTGACCCTTATCAAGATGATTCAGCGCCTATTTTGCCCCTCATTGACTTCACCTTGCTGGAAAAAAATCAAGATGGCCTTCGTTTGGAAGAAATTATTCAGCAATTCCCTGGTTTTTCAAAGCCCATCGTTACAGACCTTAATCGAACGGAGGGAGAATTGAGAGAAGCCTTGATCAAATTGGGAACCCACCCGGATGAAGTTCATCTCATTTCTCTTAAAGGAGAGAACAATCCCGGAGAGGCGCTTATTGAAAAAGTGAAGGCCTTATGGAAAAAGGAACACCCCGAACAAGATTTAGATTTTCGAACCGTTCGATTTTTGGGACATCAGGACCATAAACGTGAGTTTAAGACCGTGATGCAAAGACATGGTATCAAAGATGCCTATGGGGATGATTTGGCGATTGTTTTTGCCATTGCTTGCGGCGATCGGGAAGCCATTCGAACAGCGTTCCGAAAATTGGGTATGAACTCTGGGCAAATAGACCAGCTCCTGGCCGATAGTGGGGATTTGAAACCCATTCCTGTGATGAACTCCGTGAAAGATCAGATAGAGCGATTTCGAAAGACGGCTGAAATGACTCAGCTCTACATGTAAAGGTCTTAAAGAAGAGAAGTTTTCTTCCCCATTGAATCTGTTCTCAATTTAGAGTACAATCGCTCTCTAGAATGAGAACGATATTTTTTTCTTTATATCTTACAAAATCAAAGATCAGGGCAGATCTTTTGACATTGTTTTTTCTGAATCCAGATCGTTCTTATTATTTGCGTGAACTGGTGAGGCGGTTCGGATATTCCGTGGGGTCTCTTGCCCGTGAGCTTAAGGCTTTTTCGAAAGAGGGACTTTTTGAAAGAGCCGAGCGTGGAAAAGAGGTTTTTTATCGTCTTCATCATAGACATCCCTTGTTTACTGAAATCAGAGGAATTGTTGAGAAAACGGTGGGTATTCCAAAGCGCCTCTCGGATGGGCTTCAATCTTTGAAAGAAATTCAAGAAGCTTATCTCTACGGCTCTTTTGTCAAAGGCAAGATGAAGGTTGATTCAGATATTGATCTGATCTTAGTAGGTGATGAGACACAGCGCCTAAAAAGTTTGCTCAAACAACTTGAAGCTAAATTTGATCGTTCAATCAGTTCAGTCCTTTTTTCACCAGAGGAATTTCAATCTAAAAAAGATGTCAAAGGGGATTTTCTCTACGCAGTGATCAGATCCCCTCTGATCCAAATAAAGCCTCTTAAGGAGAAAGAATGGATCTGATTAAACTTTATAAAGACAAGGGACAGCTTGAAATTTTCAAGATAGAGCATGCCCAAATTTCAAAATACATCGAAGCAGCTTATCAGGATTTGAAAGAAGTTCGAATCACATTTCCTGTTTCTGACAAAGCGGCTTATCTTTTTGCCTATACAGCCATGCTTAAAATGGGACGCGCCCTTCTTTTTTTAAAGGGATTTCGTTCGAAAGGTAAGGGGCAACATGAGACAGTTATTGAAATCGCTGGAGATATTCTTGGAAAGGGCTTTACAGATCTGACAAATGATTTTGATGCCATGAGAAGAAAAAGAAATAAAATGATCTACGATGTAGGTGATTTAATTTCCCACAGTGATGCAGAAGGTGCTTTTAGAACTGCAGAACAATATTTGAACAAGGTTAAGGATTTTATGAAAAAGGAAGATTCTCAGCTACGGTTTGAATTGTGAGATCAGATGTATGGAGGGTCACCTTTTTCTATTGCTTATAGTTAGCTCTCTCAGATATACTTGCACCTAGGTTCAAAATTGTTGTTCTTGTTAGAGCTTTTTTTAGCCGAGAAGGCACTCTTTGGATGGGGGGATTTTTAAAGAGTTTGTAAGGTGACATTTAAATGGTTTCTCAACGAACCTATTTTACTGGAATGAGTTGTATTAAATCCAGTCAAGGATTTTTTTCTCATTTTAAGACTTAAGATAAGGAGAATAAAGGAATGAAAAAAGGCATTTTGGCGATTGGTGCTGTGGGAGTCGTTGCCGTAGGTATTGTTATTGCTTTAAAATTTACAAAGCAGAAAACATCAGAGATGGGTGCTCCTTCAGGCGTTGAAAAATCTGTCACGCAAATGGAGTCCTTTAAAGGTGAGGTCGCCATTGCGGATGTGATTCCCAGTGATGTGGTCCTTTTTCTTTCCGCACGAAATGCCAGGTCAACCTGGGATCTCGTTAAAAGTTCCAACTTTTGGAAGCAAGTCGCTGATCTTAAAATATGGGAAGCGGCTCAAATAGTATCAAATTTAAACACGATGAAAGAGCAGTTTAAAACCAACATGGGTTTTGATCTGAGTGAGGAAAATGTTCTGGGAGTTTTTGGGCAGGATTTAAGTATTGCCTTAGTCGGAAGCAAAGAAGGATTAGCCAACCCTCAGATTTTACTCTTGGCACAAACGGATCCGAGGGCTGATTTCAAGGGGAAGGTAGACACTCTATTAGAAAAGGTCAAGGGCACTGTAACCGTGGAAACGGTTGAATATAATGGTCAAAAAATTTCTCGTGTGAGAAATCCTCAAGTGGCGGGTCCTGAATTTAACTATGCTTTTATTCAAAATGTTTTTGCGCTCGCCATCGGTATTGATGATTCTGGAATTCGAAAGGTTGCAGATTTGGTTTCTAAGAAATCTTCAGAATCTTTGGGAACAAACGAGCAATATAAAAGTGCTCTCGGATTATTGAAAATGAGTGGGGATCTGAGAGGCATTGCCTTTGTCAACATGGCAAAGATTATTGATTTGATTAAGGCCTTGCCTGCCCCTGAAGGAGCTCCTGCTGGTTTTACAGAGGGTCTTGAAAAAACATTGGGGACCATTAAATCAATCTCTGCAGCGGTTGGTTTTGATCAAGGGATGAGGGTGAAGCTCTTTTTCTCCAAGAATAAAGAAATGCCCGAAAGCGATATTCTTTCGGGATGGGAATCTCAACCTAAGGAGGCGGAGTCACTCAAATATTTACCTGAAGACAGTTTGCTTTTAACTATCTCCAACTCCATTGATTTTTCCAAGATTTGGGATGGTTGGCAGAAAAATATTCAAACTCAGAACCCTGAGCAAGGAAAGACCATCATAGAAGGCGTTGAAAAATTTGAAAAAGATTCAGGTCTTCGCATCAAGGAAGATATTTTGAGCTGGTTGGGGGGAGAAGTTTGTTTTTCTCTCACTCAAGTGGATATGGGAGGACTTTTTCCTTTTCCCCATTTGATTCTTTTAGCAGAGGTCCAGGATCCCCAGAGGGCATTGGCGACCATGGAAAAGTTAGGGGATTATATTATTCGTACCTCCGCTCCTTCTGGAGTAAGCTCGGGCGCCCCAGCGACGGAAAGCTCTCAATCGGATACCTCCGCTGCAACGTCCGAGCCAGGCGCTGTCTCTAATCCTCCTCTTGGCAAAGTGAAAGTGGGAAATGAAGATTATCAAGGGATAGAACTTCATTTTTTAGAAATTCCTCTTCCTTATCAAACGCTGAATCCATCCTATGCGATTGTTAATGGATTTCTGGTGATTGGCATTAACAAGGAAAGTGTTAAGAGTGTCATTGATGTTGCAAAGGGGAATGCGAAACCGGTTAAAGATAACAAGGTTTATGGAAGTGCAACAAGCAACTTCAGTCCAAAGTCAAATCAGATTGCATTTTTAAATATGGATAAGACGCTTAACACGATTATTGAAATAACGAAGTGGGCCGATAATCTCCAAAAAGGACGTGGAGAAGCGGGTGCTCAAACCGATAAGGTGATTGAAGAAAGCGTTATTCCTCTTCTTCAATCAATGAAGATTTTTAAATCCATTGCTGTTGAAGCTGTGAATCAAGATCAGGGGATTGAGGAGACGATGTATATACAAATGGAGGACTTAAAAGAAAGTAAATAATTTTTTATAGGCATATGCACTTGACTCAAAGTTAAGCTTGATCCGTCAAGCGTAGTCGCCCGATTTATCGGGCAAATTCATGCTAAGAGCGCATTGCCCTATAAATGGGGCGACTGCAAATGGATGAAACTTGAGTCAAGTTCATATACCTAAATTTTTATTTTCGTAAAATTTATTACAAAGTTGAACAGTTTTAAAGGGGGGCAGAAAAGCCCCCTTTTTTTATAGAAATAAGTTAGGACTTTTTTGTGTTAGTTCTAGAAAAGACGCGAATTTCTTGGCGATACTTATAAATTAATGTTAACTTAAGGTGTGACCCATGCGTAAATTATATCGAAAATTTAAAATATTCTTCATGAATCACTGGGTGGCCTTCCTGGTCACCTTTCTCACCATTCTCTTGATTGCCTTATCCATTTGGGGTTTGTATTCCTTGGAGTCTTTTTACAGAAATATGACGCTGGCCAGTCTCCCTATTCAGCTTTTAATGGTGGCCTTAAATGCGGTCATTTTTGTGTATATTTATGCCGCGACATTTAGGGGTGGTTTTTCCCAGATGAAAAAGGAAAAGGTGAAAGCCAATGAGGTTAATGTTCATTTTGATGAGGTGATTGGAATTGATGAAGCGAAAGAAGAAGCATGGGAAGTGGTTCAGCTGATCAAAGACAGAACAAAGTTAAAACAGATTGGAGGAAAGATTTTAAGAGGTCTTTTGATGATTGGTCCTCCAGGATGCGGAAAAACCTTACTGGCTAAAGCGATTGCGACTGAAGCAGGTTTACCTTTTCTATCTATATCTGGGAGTGAGTTTGTTGAAGTTTTTGTGGGTGTTGGAGCGAGCCGTGTTCGCAAACTTTTTCAGAAGGCGAAAAAATTAGCTTATGCGCATGGTGGATGTATTATTTTCATTGATGAAATGGACGCCATTGGGCGTAAAAGGCACTTTTTTGCCATGGGAGGCGGTCAGGAAACAGACAGTACGCTGAATCAGCTTTTGGTCGAACTCGATGGTTTATCTGGAGCGGGAAATATTGTGGTCTTGGGCGCAACCAATGCTGTGGAAGGCGTTATGGACGAAGCCCTTTTGAGACCTGGCCGTTTTGACCGGAAAATTTATATTTCTAAGCCGGGTCTTGCAGGAAGGGAAAAACTTTTCAAATTCTATTTGGATAAAGTGAAATATGACCCGACCATGGATGTTCCAAGATTGTCAAGGAGATCGGTAGGATTAAGTCCTGCAGAAGTAGAAAGCCTTATTAAGGAAGCGGCTCTGATTGCGACGCGTGATAAGCGGGAAGTTGTCACTTATAAAGATATGACGAGTGCAATGGAGAGGCTTTATTTGGGGGTCAAGATTAAACGTGATGTTCCTCCCATTGAGAAAATGGAAACGGCCTATCATGAAGCAGGTCATTTAATTGTTCTTTATATTTTGCATCCGACGGATGATGTTTTTAAAGCCTCCATTGCCAATCGTAAAGATACTTTGGGAGTGGTCTATCCCATGCCCAGGGAGGATCTTCGCTCTCACGATCGAAATAAGGTTTTAGCAGATATTAAGGTGAGTCTAGGGGGGTATGCTGCTGAGAAAATTAAGTTCGGTGCAACGACCACAGGGGTCAGTGGTGATTTTCGTAATGCGATGCATATTGCTCACCGAATGGTTTGGGAAATTGGAATGGGGAAAAAGGGATATGTTGGGGATTATACCGTTATTCCAGAATCTCAGCTTGCGGATCAGATGAAAATTGAATTGAACCAAGATGTTAAAAATATCATGGATGATTGCCTTAAAGAGGTTGAGGATCTTCTTAAGTCTGAAATGAATCTCTTGGATCGATTTGCAAATGAATTGATCCAAAAGGAAGAATTAGAATACGATGAGATTGAAGCGATTTTTAAGGAGTTTGGTAAGGATCAGGGACTTGCAGCCAAGGAGCAGCGATACGCACCCCAAAATCCGATTTAGCAGTTTATTGAATTCGATTGAAGGCGAGATGAGGTGATTGAGTTGTGTTGATGAGAGGGCAGAAAAAATTTTTTTTGTTCATCCTTCCTTTCTGGGTCTCTTTTTTTTGTATTCCTGGATGTGGAAAGCCCTCCTTTCCCCGTGAAGAGGTTATCAACTCTGTTAAGCAAATCTGTCACGATGAATACCACCTGGATGTTCAAACAAGAATTGTTGGAGAAAATCTAGGGACTTATGTTGTCCTTGAAAGCATCTTTGATCGACAGCAAGGTCTTACAAAAGAGGCTTCAGAGCATCTGGGTGATATTCTCTTAGGGGTTTCTCGTGTCAGCCTTTCTACGGATGCCCCAATCTGTTTCTATACAGTCATTGCTGCGGATAAGACTATTCCAGGGGTTGAGGCTGTTTTTGTTCGTTATGTCGATGACCTTAAAAGATACTATCTCGGAAATATTTCTAGAGAAGATTTTTTTCAAAGGATGATGATCGACGTTCGTTTTAATCCAGCCACTTTGGCTGAAAGAACGGTTCTCACTTTCTTTTCCAATCTTTCGAAGGGCAACAGCCGGGCCCTGCTTGCCAATTATCTTAAGAAGAGCTCCGACTCAACAGAATTTTCTCTCGCTTTTTTAAGAACGATTCTCGAAATAAAATTAAAAGAAAATATTCATTTTGAAATTCTTGAGATTAAAGTAAGACCTTTACCTTCTGAAAGGGCTCTGGTCTATTGTAAAGTTCGTGAAACCTATGAACCTGGGAAGGGATATGGGGTGGATGATTTTACATTTCCCTCCGGTTTTATTTTTCAGTATCTTTTTGTGATCGGTTCTTCAAATTATCTTCCCGAGATTCGTGAAATTATCCCTTTGGATTATAAAGATGAAGATAACAGCTATCAGAAAAGACCTTTTCCTGAGGAATATAAACCTTTTGAAAATGTGAATAAGTGGGGCGAAAAAGATTTTCTTCTTGAAGACTTAACTCTCCCACAGTTTTTAGCAGGGCAAATGGCTCAGCGTATTGTTCGCAAGGTGAAAGAGCTGGAAGGAGACACCAAGGATAAAGATGCTAAAAAAATTGTTTCTGAGCCATCTCTCGATTATAAAGTTGATTCTGTGAAGGGACATTATGTCAGGGGAGAGGAGGAGCATAGTGCACCCGCGCCTTCTTTTCGCATCGATTTTAAAATTTCAAAGTTGAAGACGGAAGAGGTTATCCCTAAAAATCTTTATGATCTTTCTTTTAAAGTGATTAAGGATGTGATTGAAAAATATCATTTTGATGATTTTAAAGAAGTACGACTTTCAAGGGCCTCTTCAAAAGATATTAAGATTATTTCTAAAAGCCAAATCAGATAGGAAAAAACAGTAAGGAGTAAACAGTAAGCAGTAATTAGGGTCTGCTGAAAAAAGGTTCCGATCGTTTTGAAAAAAGTCTGGGCATTTATTTTTCATCCCAAACAACGCTTCTAATTTTCTTTTTTATATCCTTGCCAGAGCGGTCTTCAAATTCATTGCCAGAATTCCTCCCCGTGTCCAGATTTCCGATCCTTCGGGGCCGTGGTACCACACCCTGTTTAACTTATAATGTTCCTTGCCGTTTTCAAAGTTCCCTTCGATCCGATTTCTCTCTTTTTGCTTGCGCCTGAACCATTGC
>JACOUC010000028.1 GCA_016178055.1 Chlamydiota bacterium
AGGAAATAATTCTTCCTCGTCGCATGCCCCTCCGTTTGATCCTTGGGGAGGAGTAGGCGGGGCTATTGTTCTTGCAGGCTTTCCAGAAGGTGCCGTTGTAGTTGGTGTTCCGATGGGGTCAAGGGTTGGGTGGTTTAAAGGGGGGAAGGAAGGAAACCTTCCTACTACAGGGTCACGACCTTTCAAACCAAAAAAACAGAAGGGAGCAGGGCTAAAAAAAGATCGGCAGGGTGGATACATTGATAAATACAACAATTCGTGGAAATGGGATCCAAGAAAGGGGGAATGGGACGTGCAACATAGGGATAGTAGTCATACCAATGTAAATTCTCGAGGCGAGATAACTCACGGCCCAGATAATTTCTAGCATTATGGAAGACATCGTTGCTATCAAAGTGAAGGATAAAGTGAAGGGTGTTGTGGCCTTTTTAACGTGGGGCAGAGTTTTTGATCGACTTGACCCGGAGCCATTGTTGGCTGCGGTATCTCACAGTTTAGTAAATTTTGGACTCAAAAAAGTTGTTGAAATGAACGTTTGTGAATGTTTGCAAGAGGTTTCTGGCCACGCTTATTTTTTTGAGGCTTTAGTTGCGATGAGTAGAAAACAAATTCCTACTCAGGGAAGCAAGTATAAAGCTTGGTTAATGACTAAACGTAAAGAAATAACACGAGGAAAAGAAATTTACTATATCGGTTACTATGTAGGAGAAGCAGGGGGGACGTTCATTGATTCATTGACACAACATTGTTAAAACTCTAAGCAGCGATAGAGAGACTGCGTATAAGTCTGGCCGATTTAATTTTGAAGAACTGATGAGACAGGGTATGACTCTTTGAGAGAGTGGAAGTTGTATCAAAGAGCATAAGAGAGTAGAAGGCTCAAAGAGGACGTGACTGAAACTGATTTATTTTTGCAAGGCATCATCGATAAGATCTTTAGGGAACTCGAGTTTTGAGTTTGGATTGACTTGATTCTTTGGTCATTGATCATAATATTGGCATCCCAAGATGACTCAAAGAAATACTGAAAACGTTGATAATCGACATTTGAGAATCGAGACATAGCCCAAAGGGAATTGCGCTTATAGTCATTGAAAAGGGAATAAATGGCCCTATCCTCTGCATCTCCTGAAGAACATATTTTATTTTGAATACAGTTATTCTGGAGCAAGTTAGGGGATATGGTCAAGTATAAAATATATGCAAAGAATTAGTATTACGTAAGTTAAGTCGATCAACAACTTACAACAAATTATTTTTTTCTAATGCAGGAATTTTAACAAGGTTGTGTTAAAAATTGATAATTGAAAATGGGTAATTTAGGAATTTATTTATTTTACCTTTATTATCAATTCCCAATGATCCATTATCAATTAACGCTTATAACTGTTTTTAAAAGGAGGATCGGGTGAGAAAAATTTATTTATTGCCAAATCTTATGACGACTGGAAATTTCTTATGTGGAATGATTTCAGTGAGTCTTTCTCTCAAAGGAGACTTTCCATCAGCCTCATTATGGATTTTGGTGGCCATGCTCTTCGATTTTCTAGATGGTCAAGTCGCCCGTCTCAGTAAATCCATGTCAAAATTTGGGGAGGAATACGATTCTCTTTGTGATTTGATGACTTTCGGAATTGCCCCGACGATTTTGATCTATGAAATGAGTCTCTCAAAACTAGGCCGAATGGGGATCAGCATTGCTTTTATTTATTCTGTCTGTTGTGCATTAAGGTTAGCAAGGTACAACGCCAAATTAAATAAACCTTCAAAGTATGTTTTCTCTGGGTTACCGTCTACCGCTGCAGGTGGAGCTGTTGCAGCGAGTGTCATTGCAGCGGATCATTTGGAATGGTTAGGAATCATTGGAATGGCGCCTTTTTTAATGATTCTTTTAGCTTTTTTAATGATCAGTACTATTGAATATCCCAAAATCAATGCTTTATTTTTGAAGAGAAAAAGTCCTTTTTTTTATTTAGTGGTGGGTGCAGTTGCCTTAGGCGGATTTATATTTTTTGGTGAGCTCTCGCTCGCTATCGGTTTTATTCTCTATGTTTTAGGAGGACCTGTTTACGATATTTTCCATCGAACTCAATTAGCAGAACTTCTTTTGGAGGAGCCTTTAAAAAATGTTGAGTCATAAAATGTTATTATCTTAATATTCGCAGCTTAATAGACATTGAACATCTTCGAAGGGTAAAATTTTTTTCTTTTCCTTCATTTTTAATCATCCTGATTTTTCTTAATTTTTGAATGGGAGGCGATATCCATGATGAAACGATTTTGGGTTTATAGGGTCAGTTTTCTCGTCATGGCTTTAGGGATTGGGGGGACATTTTTTTTCTTTATGAAAACGCCGACCGAAGAAGTCGCCTCATCCCCTGAAATCATCTCGAATCAACCCTTGAGTGGACGCAACGTTCTTGAAGGGCCTAAGGAGCTTTCTGAAAAAGTGGATTCCCCCTCTTCTGGAAAAACCAATCTCTCCAAAGAAATTCCAAAACCTGTTCCTCAAATCGAAACCCAGAAATTGATTCCAGTCAAAGATGCAGATAAAAAACTTGCGCTAGCCAAAGAGCTGAAATCTTCTGGAAAACTAACTGAGGCTCACGAAATTTTAAAGGAACTTATTTTGGCTTCTAATATTACTCATGAAGAGGTCCAAAAAGAATTTTGGGACGTTAATACAAAACTGATTTTTTCTGATAGTGCGATTCCCGGATGGCGTCAAGAAATCACGGTTGGAAAAGGGGATAGTCTATTTATGATTGCCAAGCAATATCATACGACGGTTGATTTATTAGAA
The DNA here is from genome assembly GCA_016178055.1 of Chlamydiota bacterium. Lineage (NCBI taxonomy): Bacteria > Pseudomonadati > Chlamydiota > Chlamydiota bacterium. The sequence continues at coordinate 2,804 of JACOUC010000028.1, forward strand.
GAGAGTAATCATCTCAGCTCCAAGAACCTCCATCCTGGAGAGATCCTTCACGTTTTTACAGGTCAAATTTCTTTGGTTGCAAGTAAATCTCTTAATATTCTCAATCTCAAGATCAATGGGGAGGTTGTGAAAACTTATCAAGTAGGGACTGGGGTCGGGGGAAGTACTCCCGTGGGTGAGTTCAAGGTTATTAACAAATTAAAAGATCCGTCGTGGCATCATGACGGGAAAACCTATCCTTTTGGTGATCCTAAAAATATTTTAGGAACACGCTGGATGGGACTTAACTTTAAAGGTTATGGCATTCATGGAACTTTGGATCCAACTTCGGTTGGAAAACAATCTAGTGCAGGTTGTATTCGTCTTAAAAATGAAGAAGTTGAGGAGCTTTATAAAATTGTTCCCGTGGGCACGGTTGTCAGTATTGTTGAATAATATGAAACAATCCAGTTTAGAGTTTGAAAGACCGATTTTAGAGCTTGAGCAGAAAATCTCTGAGCTCAAGAAATTTTCCCAAGAAAAGGGAATCGATGTTACCTCGGAACTTAAAAACCTTGAAAAAAAATTAGAGGGTCTTCGTCATCAAATCTTACAGAATTTGACCGCATGGCAGAGAGTTCAAATTGCACGCCATCCTCAAAGGCCTTATACCCTCGATTATATTCGCCTTGTCATGGAAGAATTTATTGAACTTCATGGGGATCGACGTTTTGGCGATGATCAGGCCTTGGTTGGGGGCTTCGCAAAAATGGAAGACCATCGTTTGATGGTGCTTGGGCATCAAAAGGGAAGGGATCTTAAAGAGCGGCAAAAACGTTCCTTTGGTTGTGCTCATCCAGAAGGATATCGAAAGGCCTTGCGATTGATGCAGATGGCTGAAAAAGCGAAAACTCCGATTTTGGCCTTGATCGATACTCCTGGGGCTTATCCGGGTGTAGGGGCTGAAGAGCGAGGTCAAGCGGAGGCTATTGCTGTTAATTTGAGGGAGATGTCCCAGATTAAGGTTCCGATTGTGGCGGCAGTGATTGGAGAAGGAGGTAGCGGAGGTGCTTTGGGAATTGGGGTAGCAGACCGTATTCTCATCTTGGAGAATGCATATTATTCGGTCATATCTCCGGAAGGATGTGCTTCTATTCTTTGGCGTGAAAAAGGAAAAATGGTTGATGCAGCTGAGGCCCTAAAATTAACTGCATATGATTTGCTTTCTTTGGGAATTGTAGATGAAATAATTCCAGAGCCTATCGGCGGGGCCCACCATGACTATGAAATCACAGCTCGCCATCTTCGAAAAACGGTTCAAAAACATTTGCTTGAATTGATTAAAATGGGCTCTGAAGAGTTAATTGAAACGAGATATCAAAAATTTAGAAAGATGGGTGTATTTACCGAATTTAAGCCTGAAGGGTGATGTTTTTGGTCAAAATTTCCTCTTTAATAGATATTCGGCAATGTACTGTGAAAAATGTTCGAAATCTTCAAGATCGTTTTCGAGAAATGGGTGCACCTTTTTCATATCGACTTCGGCATATTCATGAACAATGATGTTTCTAAATCCAGCAACAGGAGAAAAGTTCTGTGCGAAATTTTCCGGTAATATTTTATTTTCAGCGAGGATTTTGAAAACTTCTCTTGCTCCTTCAGGTTTGCGTAACTTAAGCTCGCTGATAAGCAGTTCTCCAATATCGATGGTGCATTCAATGGTCAGTTGAAGATAATGTAAAACCGCTCCTTGGAGGGTATAGTCGTTTTCTAGTTCTTGAAGAGAACTTTTTTGGTAGCTCTTGAGATAGGAAAGATACTCTTTTAGTTTTTCAATTTTTGAATTGATTGTCAGTAAAGAAGTCATTAGAATCCTCCCCGAGCAATCCTTTCCAAGGCCAATTCTGCATGGCGACGATAATAGTATTCTTGATCAAAATAGAAGCTCATCGTTCTTGCCTCAAATTGAATTCGCATGATTTCGTTCTTTGAGTGAAGAAGAATTCCATCATGGACCACATTAAAACATAAGAGGAGGGGACTCTCGTTCAGAATAGAAAGGTCGATTCTCTTTGTTTTTAAAAATGACATCAGTTCAGATATTAGTTCAGCTTTGTAACGATAGGAGGTTTGGGAAGGGGAAGATGTTTCATTGAGGAGAATAGCAAGATCAACATCGCTTTCTGGATGATCTTCTCCTTTAGCCAAAGAGCCGAAGAGATAAGCTATTTGAATCTCAGGATTCGCATTAAAATAAGGGTTCAGTACCCGTTTAATATCATTAGGTCTCATCGTCCTATTTTATGATGAGATTTGATGTTGCGCAACATACAAAAGTCCCAAGATGCTTTTGCTGTCGATAATTTTACCCTCATCAATTTTTTTTAACGCCTCAGGCAAGGTTAATCTGACCGCTTCAATGAGTTCATCCTCATCTGGATCTGTCTCCTTTAAAGTAAGGTCTGAAGCCGTAAAAAGATGAATCAGCTCGTTGCTGTATCCAATGGCAGGATAAAAGCTCAAGTGTTTTTTGATTTTTTGAGCCACATAACCTGTTTCTTCCCGCAGTTCACGCTTTGTCGTTTGGAGAGGTGTTTCTCCAGGATCCATTCTTCCTGCAGGAATTTCTAAAGTTATCTTTTCTGCTGTTTTTCGGTATTGCTTGACCATCACGATTTTCCCATCTTCAAGAAAGGGAATGACTGCAATAACCCCTCCATGCGTGACGACTTCGCGGGTTGCAATGAGGCCATTGGGCATACGAACTTTTTTAACAACGAGATCAAGGATGCGACCTGTATAAATTTTTTTTTCTGAAATGGTGATTTCTTTCATTCGAATGCTCCATTAAACCCAGAATTTGCAATAGGCCGCGGAATTTTTGCTGAGATCTTAGCCACCTTGGCCTTCAGAAATGCCAGCAAAGGAGGCCCGCTGCCTTAATGGCAGACAAAGGGCCGACTGCGCTAGTAGATGTTTCTTTTCCTTATGAAGCGACAGACATCTATCAATGTATGCCTACGTTTCCCCCTACGGGGACCTTGTCTTCAGGCCAATCTGGCTCAAGCTCTTGCTCTTGAGTTATCGCGTCTATTGCAAAATCTGGGTTAAAATTGAAAGATTAAAAATCCGTTTGTTTAATATAGGCTCTTCGGATATAATCCACAACACATTTTAGGAGGTGGACGGTGTCTAAGACATATAGAATTGCAGTCATGGGAGGGGATGGGACGGGACCTGAGGTGATTCGGGAAGGGATGAAGGTGATTGACAGTGTAGCCCAACATCGCTTTAAGGTTGAATGGATTTCGTTTCCTTTTGGAGGAGAACATTACCAGAGGACAGGGGACATTTTACCTGATTCAGCCATTGAGGAATTTAAGAAATTTGACGCTATTTATTTGGGGGCCATTGGTCATCCTGAGGTAAAACCTGGAATTTTAGAGAAGGGGATTCTCTTAAAATTGAGGTTTGCACTTGATCAGTATATAAATTTAAGACCGGTAAAACTTTATGCGGGGGTCGAGACCCCTCTTAAGAATAAAGGTCCTGAACATATTGATTTTGTAGTGGTCCGTGAAAACACAGAAGGTCTTTATTGTGGTGCAGGTGGTTTTCTAAAAAAGGGAACACCCGATGAGGTCGCGATTCAAGAGTCCATCAATACTCGTAAGGGGGTTGAGCGGTGTTTACGTTTTGCCTTTGAATATACCCAAAAGCGAAATCGTTCAAAAAAATTAACCCTTTGTGGAAAAACGAATGTTCTGACCTTTGCCTTTGATTTATGGGAAAGGGCCTTCCATGAAATTGCTCTGCAATATTCAGATGTGAAAACAGATTATGCCCATGTCGATGCCACGTGCATGTGGATGGTCAAAAATCCGGAATGGTTTGATGTGATTGTGACCGACAATATGTTTGGAGATATTATTACAGATTTAGGGGCCATGATTCAGGGAGGGATGGGAATTGCGGCAGGAGGAAATCTTAATCCCGAGGGCGTTTCCATGTTTGAACCCATTGGGGGCTCTGCTCCAAAGTATACGGGACAGAATAAAATCAATCCTTTGGCTGCGATCAGTGCTGGAGGGATGATGCTTGATTATTTGGGTGAAAAGGAATCCGCCCAAAAAATTGAGAAGGCAGTGATTGAAGTAACAAGCCAGAAGCTCAAGTCTTTATCTGCAGGGCAGATGGGATACACCACAACGCAAGTGGGGGACCTTGTTGCGGAGTTAGTCTCATAAATCAAAAATCAAAATGCAAAAATCAAAATGACAATGCAAATATCAAAAATTTAAAACGAAAACTAAATGCTTAAGCAAATTAGAATTTTTAAATTTTGATTTGTCATTTTGTATTTTGATTTTTGGATTTTGATATTTTAAAGAGGATTTATGTCAAGTTACAACGTTGCCATCGTCGGTGCCACGGGGGCCGTGGGCCATGAAATGATTAAAGTTCTTGAGGATCGAAAATTTCCCGTAAAAGAGTTAAGACTTTTTGCATCTCTCCGTTCTACGGGAAAGAACATGTCTTTTTGTGGAACATCTTTGCCTGTTGAAGAATTGAAAAGCACCTCTTTTAAAGGAGTGGAAGTTGCCCTTTTTAGTGCGGGTGCAGGTCGAAGCCTTGAATTTGCCCCTCATGCGGTAAAAAGCGGTGCCGTTGTGATTGATAATTCAAGTGCTTTTCGAATGGATCCGAATGTTCCTTTGGTGGTTCCCGAGATTAATTCAGATGATATTCAAAAGCATCAAGGAATGATTGCCAATCCTAATTGCTCCACCATTCAAATGGTGGTTGCCTTAAATCCCATTCATCAAGTTTCAAGGATTAAACGGGTGATTGTGAATACCTATCAGGCCGTTTCGGGTACAGGAATGAAGGCGATTCAGGAGTTGGAAAATCAAGTAAAGCAGTGGGCAAAGGGTGAAGTTATTTCAAAAGAGGTTTATCCTCATCAAATTGCGTTTAATGTTCTTCCTCATGTGGATGTTTTTTATGACACCGGTTATACCAAGGAAGAAATGAAAATGGTTCATGAGACGCATAAAATTATGCATGATGATGAGATGAAAATTTCGGCTACCTGTGTGCGGGTTCCGGTTTTCAGAGCCCATTCAGAAGCGGTTCATATTGAGCTTGAGAAAAAATTAACAGCTTCTCAAGTAAAAGAAATTTTATCAAAGGCGCCTGGAATCACGGTTCAGGATAATCCTAAGCAAAATCTTTATCCTTTGGCCATTGATGCTACAGGAAAATATAATGTTTTTGTCGGTCGTATTCGAGAAGACATTGCGCTCCACAATGGAATTGCCTTGTGGGTGGTTGCAGATCAACTCCTGAAAGGGGCGGCGCTAAATGCGGTCCAAATTGCGGAATGTCTAGCCCTCTGAAAAAGGCCCATCTGCTGCGTTGCTTGCTTCGCTTAGTCGTCGACGTACAACAAAAAGTACGCCTCCTCCAACGCTTGCAAGCGCCCTTAGCTCTGGACCTTTTTGAGAGGGCTTTAGGAATAAGGTTTTGCTCTCTTTAAAACATACATTTCTATGAACTCCCCTCTTGAACTCAAAAAATATTTAGATCCTTTTCTAAAAAAGTTTAATTATTCCAAACATCTTTCTCAAGATCCTATCCTTTTTATCCATCGCTATCAAGAACCCCGCGATCAAGAAGTGGTGGCTTTATTAGCTTCCAGTTTGGCCTATGGCCGTGTCGAAAAAATTCTTGAATTTCTTGAACGTTTATTTCAAATCATGGGACCTTCCCCTTATCAATTTATTATAAAATTTGATCCCGAGAGAGATCGGAAGCTTTTTCATGATTTCACTTATCGATTCCATCGAGGTCGGCACATTGCTTGTTTCATTTATTTGATAAGCAAGATCCTTAATCAATATGGCTCACTGGAAAAATTTTTTCTGAAATTTTACTCTGAAGACTTTCCTCAGATGGAACAATCCATCTCTCAGTTTGTCCATGGGTTTTTAAATCAAGAGGTGTTTCCATTTTATCGCTCGGGTCGATTACCTAAAGATTCACCTGTGCGGTTTTTCCTTCCAAATCCAAAAGATGGAAGCACTTGTAAACGTTTATGTTTATTTTTGAGATGGATGGTGAGAGGGCCTGATTCAGTTGATTTAGGAGTTTGGAAGAAGGTTCGTTCCAAAGATTTAATCATCCCCCTCGATACTCATGTCGCTCGTATCAGCAGATATCTAGGGTTAACTTCTTCTTTAACTTATTCTTGGAAAACAAGTTGTGAGATCACTGAAAGTCTTAAATTATTAGATTCTAGTGATCCTGTCAAATATGATTTTGCCCTTTGCCATTTGGGTATATCTGGGGATTGTCCTAGTCGTCAAGATATTCTCAAATGTAAACCCTGCTCGCTTCGCCCTGTGTGTAGGTGCTGGAATGAATGTTTCAGTTTGGAGCAGTTATCTTGTTGAGATAGGTAAAGTAAGCTCGAAAAATAATGGTATGGATTTTGCTGTATAAGGCTATAGAATTTAGAATACTCGATGTTGGTTATGAATCTCGACCTTGATCGCGTAGGGCGAGGGAAAAAAGAACCCGGTAGAATCCTTAATCTTTTCCTGAGAACGAGGAAGGAAGCGACCTACCGGGGTTCTTTTTGTCACCCAGGCAGTATTTTTTTCCTATCTGGCGATAATTTTTAAATTGTATTTTAGTGCGCTATCAATAAAATCAAAGATCAAAAATCAAGAATCAAAATTACAAATCAAAAATAAAAATGTAAAAGCAAAAAATTAGAAAAAAGTAAATGAACTATCCAGAAAAATATCTTGAAGGAATTAAATGTTTTAATGAGAGGCAATATTTTGAATGCCATGAATGCCTGGAAAGTCTTTGGCTAGAAGTGGGAGGTATTCAGGAAATTTTTTATCAAGCCTTGATTCAGGCTGCAGTCGCTATTTACCATTTGGAAAGAGGTAATTTTTGGGGAGCTCAGTCTCTTTATCAGGAAAGCCTTAAAAAATTTTCAAAAGTACCCGATCTTTATATGGGGCTTCAGGTGAGAGAATTTGAGCAAGATTTTAAGAAATTTTTTACGCCTTATCTTGCCTTAAAAAAAGGAGATTTTATTGAGATAAGTCCTGCCTCTTTCCCTAAGATTATTTTAGTCATAGGTTAGCCCATCGCGGTCCTCAAGCAAAAAGCGAGGGTGAGCCGGGTCAATAACGGTGTAAAATTATTTCGCTGATTTCATGCTAATGGCCAAAAAATTGAGAATTGGATTTTATGATAAAGAGGGTTAGCAGGTTTGAGGAAAGGAGAATGAGATGAAAGAGACATGTATGTCACAGAGATGAGGGAGGGGGTCTATGGGGTGACGCCACAGATCAGCCCCGGATATGAATGGGTGTTTGAAAATCCTAATGTCCTTGCGGTTGAAAACTTATTCCGTCTATTTCACCTTGACAGATTAGGGCTTGAACCCTATAGTGTTCCTACAAAATTCTAGAGAGGGATGGTATGAGCGAATTATTTGCAGTCATTGAGACAGGCGCAAAGCAGTACAGAGTCCAGTCGGGAGATCTGATTAAAGTTGAAAAACTTGATACGACTGAGGCTGGCGAAGAAGTTTCTTTTGATAGGGTTCTTTTGGTGTCTGGTAATGGAGAGATCAAAGTTGGAAATCCTATCATTAATAATGCCAAGGTATTAGGAAAATATGTTAAAGAAACAAAGGCCGAAAAACTTATTGCGTTTAAATATACAAGACGTAAAAATTATCGTAGAAAAATAGGTCATCGTCAAAAACATAGTTTGGTTAAGATTGAGTCAGTACAAGTGAATTAATTTTCTTTTAGTTACGAAAAACGAACCACGAACGACGGATTTATTATGGCACATAAAAAAGGTCAGGGAGCTTCTAGGAATGGGAGAGATAGTTGCTCTCAGCGTCTTGGAGTGAAGCGGTATGGAGACGAAGTTGTAACGGGTGGATCTATTCTTATTCGCCAGCGTGGCACTCTTTTTAAGCCTGGGTTAAATGTGGGGCGAGGATCGGATGATACCCTTTATGCCAAGATTAATGGTAGGGTGGTCTTTGAGGGGCTGAGTGCTCGTAATCGAAGAATTAGTATCTACCCTGTTGAAGTCAGTTCTTCGTAAAGTGTTGCTAATAAATTTAAAATTCAAAAATCAAAATACAAAATGACAATCCAAAACTCAAAATTTTTCCACGCGACGACATTGGGAACATTTTGGATTTTGATCTGTCATTTTGATTTTTGATATTTGATTTTTGGATTTTCATGGTTGTTTACAGGGCTAAGATTTAAGGGCTAAAATTTTGAATATGAGCTCTTAAAGCTTAGCCCTTCATTTTTTAGGGGAAAATTATGTTTATTGATCATGTTTTTGTGGATGTGAGAGGTGGAAATGGAGGAACAGGATGTGCAAGTTTTCGCCATGAGAAATATGTACCTCGTGGCGGTCCAAATGGAGGAGACGGAGGCGATGGGGGTGATGTTATTTTTCAAGCAAGTCGAAATCTGACCACCTTAATCGATTTTAGATTTAGACCGATTATTCAAGCCAAAGAAGGTGCTCATGGAAAAGGGTCTTTAAAAAATGGTGAAGATGGTGAGGACGTAACAGTTCAGGTTCCCATGGGGACTTTGGTGAAGAACAGCCAAACCTTGGAACTCTTATGTGATCTTGATGAGGATGGGATGAGCTTTATTGTTGCAAAGGGAGGGAAAGGAGGCAGAGGAAATACTCATTTTCATACTTCGACTCATCAGGCGCCTCGAGAGTTTGAGTATGGGGCAGAAGGAGAATCCCTTCGACTTTTGCTTGAGTTGCAGGTTGTTGCTCATGTCGGGCTTGTGGGTTTTCCAAATGCGGGGAAATCTACTTTGCTCAATAAGGTTTCTAATGCAAAATCAAAAGTTGCTGATTATCCTTTCACAACCCTTTCACCTATCTTGGGAGTCTTGAAATTAGATGCCGTCAATGATCTTGTTATTGCGGATATGCCAGGATTAATTGAGGGGGCTCATCGGAATGTAGGATTAGGCCATGAATTCTTAAGGCACCTGACCCGGACGCGTTTTCTTTTGTTTGTCATCGATATGTCAGGGGTCGCTATTCCAAGTCCTCAAGATGCTTTTTCCATTCTTATTCAGGAACTTGGACATCATGATCCATCGCTCTTAAAACGTCCACGGGCCGTTGTTGCGAACAAAATGGATTTGATTGGAGCTGAAGAGAATCTCAAGGTTTTTTGTAATCAATACCCTCAAGAAGAATTGATACCCCTTTGTGCTTTAAAAGGGGAGGGAATAAAGGATTTGATTTTGGAATTGGCAAAGGTAAAATTGAGTACGAAGACGAGTCCATAGTCAACGGTCCACAGTCCGTAGAAATAAATACTTTCTTTAAATCTGTCGATCGTCGACTGTCGACTGTGGACTCTTTTCATTCACTCGTGACCGTTATAAATAAGGTTCAACATGAACAGCGATATTAGAAAAAAGCTTCTCAATGGGGCTAAAAGAATTGTTGTCAAGGTCGGGACCAAGCTTTTAGTCAATGCTCAGGGTCATCTGGATCAGGTGCGAATGACCCAGCTTGTTGAGGAATTGCGTTGGCTGGTCGAGTCTGGATATGAAACGATTTTAGTCAGTTCAGGTGCTATTGTGACCGGGCTTGAAGCGCTTGGTTTATCTAAGCGCCCAAAAGAACTTCCCAAGCTTCAAGCAGCGGCTGCGATTGGGCAAGGGCTTTTGATGCACCTTTATCAAGAGACCTTTTCAAAACATGGAGTTCAAATTGCTCAGGTTCTTCTCACGGCTCAAGATTTGGAGGAGCGGCGAAGGCATTTAAACGCTAAGAATACCTTTGAAGCTTTATTAGCAAAAAAAGTGGTTCCGATTGTGAATGAGAATGATACTGTGGCTGTTGATGAAATTAAGTTTGGGGATAATGATCAACTCTCCGCTTTGGTTGCCAATCTTGTTCATGCAGATCTTTTAATTATTTTGACGGATCAAGAGGGATTTTTAAAAAATGGGGACGTGGTTCGGACCATTTTTGAAATCAATGAAGAAATTGAAACATGGGCTCACAGAGCGAATGATTGGAAAGGGATTGGAGGGATGCAATCAAAGCTAGAAGCCGCTCGGATGATGATGAGATCGGGCGAGTCCATGATGATTGCGAATGGATTCACGAAGGATATTTTAAAAATGATCTTTCGCGGGGAGGAAGTCGGGACTTTTTTCATTTCCAAAAATGTGAAAATGTCTGGAAAAAAAAGGTGGATTGCCCATTTTGTAAGACCTAAGGGCGGACTCGTTTTAGATGAAGGAGCGATTGAGGCTGTGTGCCAGAAGAGGCGGAGTCTTTTGCTGCCAGGAATTTTGGACATCAGAGGGATTTTTAAGAAGAGGGATGCGGTGAGTCTTTTTGATGAAAAGAGATATGAAGTAGGCCGAGGAGAGGTGGCGTATTCATCTGAAGAGTTGAAAGGGATGATTGAGGAAAAGGGCAAAAAAAATTCTAAGAAGGCTCCATCGGAAGTGATTCATCGAGATCATTTAGTGATTTTATGAATATTAAAAATGACATAGAAGAGATTTGTAGGAAGGCAAAAGAAGCTTCACGTTTTTTGGCTCAGATGCCAAGTCAAAGCAAGAGTGCTTGTTTGATGGCGATGGCAAAGGAGCTTGAAAAATCTTTTGATGAAATAGAAGAAGCGAATAGCCTCGATTTAGAAGCTGGGAAAAAAGCCGGGCTTTCATCTGCCCTTTTGGATCGTTTGAAGTTAAATCTTCAGAGGGTCAAATTAATGAGCGAGGGATTGAGGCAGGTTGCAGCACTCAATGATCCTGTGGGTGAAATCATTGAAAAATGGACTCGGCCGAATGGAATCGAGATTGAAAAAGTAAGGGTTCCTCTGGGAGTCATTGCCATTATTTATGAGTCGCGTCCCAATGTGACAGTCGATTCGGCAGGTCTTTGCTTTAAATCAGGGAATGCCGTTATTTTGCGGGGAGGATCAGAGGCGATTCATACCAATATTGCACTATCAAAAATTTTAGCCAAAGTTCTCGTAGCCCACCACATTCCTCCAGAGGTGATACAGCTTGTTGAGACAACGGACCGAAATGCTATTCTTGAGCTTTTGAAAATGAATGGAAAAATTGATTTAGTTATTCCCAGAGGGGGAGAAGGACTCATTAAGACAGTGGCTGAAAATACAAGCATTCCTGTGATTAAGCATTATAAAGGGGTTTGCCATGTTTATGTAGATGCTTCAGCGAATTGGGATATGGCCGAACAGATTGTGTTGAATGCAAAGGTTCAAAGGCCTGGGGTGTGCAATGCGGCGGAAACTTTACTGGTTCATCAAGATTTGAAGAAAAATTTTCTTCCTAGGGTGATTCAATCTTTACAGAAGAAAGGGGTTGAAATCAGAGCTTGTCCCCAAACTCAATCGGTGGTGAAAGATTTAAAAGAAGCGACCCAAGAGGACTGGTCCACCGAATATCTGGACTTGATTCTTTCCGTTAAAGTCGTTAAAGATTTGAATGAGGCCATTTTTCATATTAACCATTATGGCTCGATGCATTCGGATAGTATTGTGACTGAAGATCAGAAAGCGGCAGAAAAATTTTTGAATGAAGTGGATGCAGCCTGTGTTTATCACAATGCCTCCACTCGTTTTACTGATGGATTTGAGTTTGGTTTTGGAGCAGAGATTGGAATTAGTACAGAAAAGATTCATGCCCGGGGTCCGATGGGACTGAGGGAGTTAACAAGCTATAAATATATCGTCAGGGGAAATGGGCAAATAAGGAGTTAAATTAAAATCAAAATTCAAATATCAAAAATCAAAATTTAGGAAGGATTGATTTCCTATGAGAATAGGTCTATTCGGGGGCACATTTGATCCCATTCATATGGGACACTTGGTTTTGGCGGAACAAGTTCGAGAAGAGATGCGTCTAGATAAAATCATTTTCATTCCCAGTGCCCATCCCCCCCACAAAAAAAATGAAACACTTTCTCTTGCTTCTCGACGTCTAAAGATGGTAGAGCTTGCTATTCAGGGAAATTCAGGTTTCGAAGTCTCTCGAATTGAGTTAGACCGAAAAGCGCCGTCCTATTCCTTGGATACGGTGAAGGCTTTTAAGAAGAAATATCCCAAAGATTCCCTTTTTTTTATTTTGGGATCAGATAGTCTTTTTGGAATGTATCATTGGTATCGTGTAGAAGAATTGATACAACTCTGTCATTTTGTGATTGTGCCTCGCCCCGGATTTTCTCTCGAAGATGTGAAGAACGTAAGTCTTCACTTAAGTCAAAGGGGGTTCAAAAAAGTGACGCGGTATTTTGTGAGAATGCCAGAGATTGGAATTTCCTCAACAGAGGTGAGAAAGAAAGTTGCAGGGGGTCTTTCAGTAAGGTATCTTGTACCCGAGAAAGTGTTTAAGTTTATTCAAAGGAAGAAACTTTATATTAAAAATAAAGATTTAAAGAGTAGTTAAATGAATAACATCCTTAATTTTGATTTTTGGATTTTGGATTTTTTAATAAAGGGAGGTGCACATCGAAGCAAAGGACTTAGCGCTTTACTGCGCACATGTCGCTGATTTAAAGCAGGGAGAAGATATTTTAGTGCTGGATGTGAGCAAAATTTCAACCATTACGTCTTTTTTTGTGATCATTACGGGAAGAGTCGATAAACACGTTAAGGCCATTGCAGATGAAGTAGAAGAAAAAGTGGATCAAAAAAAGATAGATTGTTATCACCGAGATTCCGATGAAAGTCTGAAGTGGATTATTCTCGATTATTTGGATGTGATGGTTCATGTTTTTGGTCGGGAAGCGCGAGATTTTTATAAGTTGGAGCAACTATGGGGCGATGCTGACGAGTTAGAGTGGAAGTCTTAAATGGTAATAGTCTACTCCCGGGAACCGAGGCAGTTTCTGATGTGGACGCTCGTTCCGACCAGCGATCGGAACGAGCTCTGACTGAGTCGTTCGCTCACCTCGACTATTCGTCGAGGTACCCTGAAGAGCGAACGACTTCAACGCCCCATCAAAAACTGCCTCGGTTCCCTTGGGGGGAATGTCAGCTAAACGGTTATTAAATGAATAAAAGAGGTTTTTGTGAATAAAGTGATTCGCCATTGTATTTCAGATGTTTTAAAAGTTGCCTTAGAGAGCTTGAAGGCTTCGGGAGAATTTATTTTTACCTCTTTTCCTTCTTTTACAATTGACCCTACAAAGGATGCAAAGTTTGGAGATGTTTCAACCAATGTGGCTCTGATACTCGCAAGTGAGTTAAAGAAGCCCCCTGGGCAAGTTGCAAAACGAATGGTTGAAGAGATTCAAAAAAGCCATTCAGTAAGTGTTGAAACCTTTCGATCTGTTCAGATCGGGGGACCTGGTTTCATTAATTTTTATCTTGGAAAAGAGCCTCTTTTAGCCATTTTGCATGAGATTTTACATTTGAAAGAGTTATATGGAAAATCAGACTTTGGAAATAAACAAAAAATTATTCTTGAATTTGTAAATGCCAATCCTACGGGTCCCTTAACATTGGCCCATGGGCGTCAAGCAGCAGTTGGGGATAGTCTCGCCAGGATTATGGATTTTACAGGTTATGATGTTTTTAAAGAGTATTATCTCAATGATCGGGGTCGCCAAATTAATGTTTTGGGGCATTCCGTTTATTTGCGTTATCTTGAACTCTTAGGAAAGACGGTTTCATTTCCAGAGGATTTTTATCAGGGGGACTACATTCGTGATTTGGCCCAAGAGGTTTTTGAAAAAAAATCGGATTCATTTTCAAAAGAAGACGAAAAAAAAGCAATTGAGTTCTTCTCTCAATATGCCTGCGATCGAATGATGGACGGGATTAAAAAGGATTTAGCCGATTTTGGTGTTCAATTTGATCAATATTTTAGCGAGCGAGAGTTTGTCGCAACAGGCAAGGTAGAGGCTTGTTTAGAGGAGTTAAGAAAAAGAGGTTTCGTTTATGAAGAGGAGGGAGCGGTTTGGCTGAGGTCTACAGATTTTGGAGATGATAAAAACCGGGTCCTCATCAAAAGTTCTGGGGAGATGACTTATATTACACCCGATACTGCTTACCATCGGGATAAGTTAATGAGAGGGTTTGACCGGGTTATTAATATTTGGGGGCCCGATCATCATGGTTATATTCCTCGATTGAAAGCAGCTCTTTCAGCCCTTGGATTTGATTCGGATAGAATCAGGGTCATCATTTTACAATTGGCAACTCTCTACGAAGGGGATGAGAAATTATCGATGTCGACTCGTCGGGGAGAATTTGTTACCTTAAGACAGGTGATGGATGAAGTTGGGAAGGATGTCGGAAGGTATTTCTTTCTCATGCGGCGTACGGATAGTCATTTAGATTTTGATTTGAATTTAGCCAAGAAACATTCTCTTGAAAATCCAATTTATTATATTCAATATGCACATGCCAGAATTTGTAGTATTTTTGAGAAGGTTGAGCGTGAAATAGGGGGGTCTCATCAGTTTTTTGAAAAAGCCCTTTCAGAGATTGTATCGTTTGAATCTCAGGAAGTAGAAATCATTAAAAAACTGGCCCTATTTCAAGAGGTGTTGGAGGGTTGTTCTATCCAGTTAGATCCTTACGGTCTAACGGATTATCTTTTAAAAGTGGCTCAAACCTTTCATCAGTTTTATAATCGAGAGAGGGTTATTTCTGATGATTTAGAAAAGACAAGGATACGGATGGCTCTGGTGAAGGCCGTTCAGATTGTATTGAAGAATGGTTTAGGGTTGCTTGGAGTCAATGCTCCGGAACAAATGTAGTTGACCCAAGAACAGAGTTTTACCTATCAATAATTAACACAACTTTGTTAAAAATCTCACGCAGCTAAGGCGAGGGCGTGTTTGAGTCTGGCGGATTTGATGTTGAAATAAGATTGGCAGAGGGCCTTGTTCTTTGACAGGGTACAAGAGGAGCTGTAAAGGAGGATAGAATTAAG
>JACOUC010000029.1 GCA_016178055.1 Chlamydiota bacterium
TTTGGGTGAAAATAAAGATTTGAGGGCGCTTGTGCCTACTGAGGAATTGATTGTTTTGTCTGGGGAAGGGGATGTGGGTGAACCCCTGACCAAAGCGATTGATCAAAAACCGGAACAAATTCGCGTCATTGGAGATGAAAAGAATTGGCCTCGTTATGGTCCTTCTTTGAGAGAAAAAGGAATTCAAGCCGTTTACGCCCGTGAAGGATTTGATGTGGACTGGTTGGTCTGGGCTGTATTGTGTGCGGATTCTGCGGAGGAATTTAATAGGCTGATCAAAGCCCTTGAAATCCCCAAGGAAGAGGCGGATGCCTTAAGAGAGCAAATGACTCAAGATGGAGGAGTCAGGCCTCCTTTACAGGTTCGTTCTCTCATGCGAGACATGGAGCTCACTCGCGAGTCCGCCGATATTCGGGACGAGAGTATGTAAAACGGGTTTCCATGGGTCTATTGCTTGCCAATTTCTTCGAACCGCATTTTCACAAGTGTTCTTCTAGAGATCGATAAAATTCTAGAGATGTATTTTTTTACGAGATTCATGCGAAAATTTTTAGGAATTAAAATTTCGGGCAGAGTTTTAAAAAGCCTGCTTTTGGCGGGGGTTAAGTAAAGTAAATCAAGAAGGGCTTTTTCAGGAGAAGCCATTTTTGCGATGCCTTTTCCAATAATCTCAAAGCCAAAAAAGAAATTGGGATGGATACGATGGATTGAAAATGTGCCGAGTGGAGTTTTGTAAATCTTTGTTCTGCTCAAGGAAATAGCATAGATATTTTCGGGAATTTGTGAAATCATTTCATGATAATAAAGGGCTGTTTGAAGGGAAATATAGCTTGGCCATGGAGCGGTGAGACTTTCGGGGATGGTTAAGGGATCTGTTTGTGGAAAGGCCCAGACGCCTTTTGAGAGATGAACGAACAGTTGCGATTCTGAAAGACGGGAGAGCATTTTAGACGCATGAGGGGCTGAAAGTTTCAGTAAGGCTGCTGCATCTTGAGTAGAGACGCTCCCTTGATGGAGTTTCAAAAGTTCTTGATAAGCATGGATCAGTCTCATAATTTCAGTTTCTCTATTTCTCTCAAAACTTCTTCATGTAGTTTTTCCCATATTTCTTTGCTGTAGTATTCCTGGTATTCATGGGCAAGATACGCGAGCACCTGACCTTTAAAATCTTCCCATCTTAATGATTTTGCATTCTCTAGAGCTCGTTGAACATCTATTCCCTGAAGGTGAAAGGGTTCCTTTGCTATGATGGCTCCGGCCTCAATGAGGAGTTTGAGATCAAAGATATCTCTGGCTTGAGTGATGTTACGGTTACTGAGAGCATGTAATTTCTGAGCAAAGGCAGTGGTCTTTGAGTAGTGATTCACTAAAACAGGATAGAGTTTATAGAATTGAATCATTTCAGGATCAATAGGCTCAAATTGGGTTCTTTCAATGAGGGTTCTTCGTGAGAATTCAATTTTTGTTGGGACGAGGACTTCCTTCCCTTCTACTTTAAGTAAAATTTTCCATCGTTGGGTTGTTTCTGTTTGTTTTGGGGTAGAAGTGCGATTGAGTTCAATACCACGGGAATTCAGCATGTGGTGCAAGGACTTGCTGTTAAGGATTTTCCCAATTTTCCTTTCGAGTGTATCTTTTGCAACCGTTTGAATATCGATGTCCAGGTCTTCAGAGTAACGGATGCTTTTCATAAAAAAACGTAAATTACATCCTCCTTTTAGGGCATAGAGTCCCTTATCAAGATTTTCTCCAACATGGCGTAGGAAAATAAGATGAAACAACTCAACCGCTTGTAAATGTGAATAAGTATTCATATTTTATATATTACAAGAATTAGACATTTATGTCAAATAAGAGTATTGACCCAAGAACAGAGATAGGAAATGGAATTCGACGCAAAATCTTGGCCATCATCTTGACCTTCAGAAAGCCTCGACAGACACCTGTCAGTGTATGCCTACGTTTTTTTCAGGTCAATCTGGCTCAAGCTTTTGCGTCTCGGTTCTCATTTCCTATCTCTGTCCTTGGGATTGATATAAGGATAGAAAAAAGAAGCAAAAACGCAAGACTTAGTGCTTGAGTTATATTGTTGTTGGTAAAACAATTTGAATTCCACCCTTTTTTGTCATATACTGAACCCCCTAAAAATTGTAATTTTGTTTGACCTGAAAGGAGTGTTGATTATGGTGAAGCGCCAGTTGCTTGAAGAAATGGCAAAGAGGCAAGAGAATGGCCCTCTTCTTATTAATATGTTAACCAAGAGAATTCGGCAATTGTTTCGAGGGGATAAACCCATGGTTGAAAGCGCCCCCTCAGAAGACTACGATAGTATTGCCGTTAGGGAATTTCTCGAAGGGAAGTTGTACATGAAAGAATTAATCTTAGAAAAATAATTAAAATTTAAATTTCTGTATGAGTGATGATAAAAAGTTAGAGGATCAAGCTTCTAAGAAAGAGATGGATAGTGCTCCTCCGGGTTCAAAAACTTCTGACCTTTCTTTCAAGGAGGAAGGTGATCAAAGGGTTTTGGATAAGCGGGTGTGGACTTCAAGGAAGCGTTTAGAAGAGCTCAAAAAAAAGGCCCAGAGTTCCGAGTTTTATTTGGACCATCTTCAACGGCTTCAAGCGGAATTTGATAATTTTCGAAAAAGAAATGTCAAAGAGCGCGAAGATTTTAGAAAGCTCGTTCTCGAAGACTTTTTGATTGAATTGGTTGAAGTTCTCGATAATTTTGAGAGGGCTTTAGAATCATCTAAAGAAAACCAGAACTTCGAGAATTTTAGAACAGGTGTGAATATGATTTATCACCAATTTCAGGATTGCTTAAGTCGTCGAGGAATTACGGTTATTGAGGCTTCGGGGCAAATTTTTGATCCCCTGAAGCATGATGCGGTTTCTTACGAAGACTCTAGTCATTCCCCCCATCAGGTTATTCATCAATTAAGTAGGGGGTATTCTCTTCATGGAAAGGTGATTCGCCCCAGCAGGGTCAAGGTTTCAAAAGAGTCACCTCCTTCTGAAAAGGACGCATCTTCTACTGTTGATCCCTCATCCCCAAAAAATAATGATTGTAAGGAAGGCGAAGCTGGTAAGAATTCATGAAGGGTAAGTCCAATTTAATTCGGGTTGTCATTGGTACCGGATTTGGACTGTTTGTCGCGGCTCTCCTTTTCTTTCAAATTCGTGTAAAAGATTTTTCAATCCTTCTTAAGGCTTTGTCAGGGACTCAAATTTTTCTAGCCTTTCTTTTTTATACGGTGACGACTTTTTTAAGAGCCCTCCGGTGGCAGGGGATGCTGGTCGGTAAAAAAATCCGACTTTTTTCTCTTTTCTGTGTCACCTCGATTCATAATATTTTGAATCATCTTCTTCCCGCGAGAACGGGCGAGGCCTCTTATGTTATTTTAATGAAGAAAACGGCATCGGTCAGTTCTTCTCAAGGGATTGCGACGCTTCTTCTTGCACGGGTCTTTGATTTAACGGCGATGGGATTTTTTTTCTTAGGATCGCTTTTGCTTTTTTGGAATCAAATCACCGTTCCCGTGATGAAGCTTTTTATGATCACTTTTTTTAGCCTGCCTTTTTTACTGCTTATTTTTTTAGTCGCTTTTTCTAGGAAAGGGGCTCAAGCTGTTCATGATTTTTTTTTAAAGCGGGGTTTTTTAAAATGGAAATTTTTTTCGTGGCTGTCTCAAGGTTTGAAACAGCTTTCACAGGATCTTTATCAAATTAAAGCTTCAGGAAAATTGTGGAGGTATGTTGCTCTAACCTTCCTGGTCTGGGGTACAAAATTTTATTGTTTTTATATCATTGCTCGGAATTTAATTTCTTCTCAAGTGATTACGTTTTGGACAACCGTTTTGGGAACGACGTTTTCGGAACTGGCTTCGACCTTACCTATCTATGGTTTTGCAGGTTTGGGGACGATTGAGGGAGGATGGACTTTAGGGTTTTTGCTTTTGGGAATCAGCCGCCAAGAAGTGATTCTGGCTGCTTTTTGTTTTCATTTACTCGTTTTAAGTTTTGCGGCCATTTTGGGGATTTTCGGATTCTTTTGTTTGAGGACCCATTCGAAGGTAAATTCAAATAAAGAAACGATATGAAAAAGAATTTAATTTATATTTTGGTTCTGCTGACTCTTTCATTAGTGGTTTTCTTCTTTAAGCTGGGATCCCTTCCTCTTTTTGATCCCGATGAACCTCGCTATGCTGGAACGGCATCTGAAATGATGGAAAGCAAGGACTGGATTAATCCCCAGTTTAACGGGGAAGACCGTTGGGATAAACCCGTTTTATTTTATTGGTTCATTGCAGGGGCCTATCAACTGTTTGGAATTTCAGAGTGGAGTGCTCGGTTCCCTTCCGCACTTTTTGGACTCTTAAGCTTATTTCTTGTTTTTTTCTGGGCCTGGAAGAATAATCAAAAAGAGCGGGGTTTTTTAGCGGCTTTAATTTTAGGGACGTCTGTTGAGTTTTGCATTGTAGGGCGTTTAAGCATCACAGATATGAGTCTATCTTTTTTTAAAAGTTTGGCCCTGGTGATTGCTTTTGAATCGTGGCGTCGGAGTCAAAGTCAATATATTTTATTTACTTATATTCTCTGTGCGATTGCCTTTTTAATCAAAGGACCCGTCGGTTTGGTTCTGCCGGCCATGATTTTTTTTATTTTTCTTGCCGTGACAAAAAACCTTAAATTTCTTAAAAATTGTCGAGTCATCACAGGCCTCATCGTTTTTGTAGCTGTGGGTCTTCCTTGGTACATTGCTGAATGTTTGCTTCATAAAGGATTTTTCGAATATTTTTTTATTTTTCATAATGTAAAACGTTTTGCAACAGAGGAACTTCGTCATACGCAGCCGTTTATCTATTATTTTGGTGTAGTAGCCGTTGGTTTTTTCCCCTGGTGTGTTTTTATTCCCCGCACTTTTAAACGGGCTATCAGAGACTATTGGAAAGATCCCTTTTCTTGTTTTCTCATCGTATGGGTTGTCGTGGAATTTTTATTTTTCTCTTTTTCAAAGGCTAAATTAGCCACTTATATTCTCTCCATCTTTTTACCTCTGAGTCTCCTCGTCGCTCAATTTTTTGAGGATGAGTTGAAAGTAGAAAAGAAGTTGGGAGTTAGGATAGAAAGTATTTTTTTAAGTGTGGTTTTTATAGGACTTGTTGGGCTAGGAGGATGGGTTTGGCTAAATCGTTTCCCAGAGGATCTATCGAGTTTTCTTGCGGTTTCATTACCTATTTTATTTGGATTTTTAGGAATGGCCATCGCCTCTTTTTATGGAGGTGTTCGGTGGGTCTTTCGTCTCGTTTCAGGTTTTGCTTTGTTGGGATTCGTTCTTTTTGTTCAGCTTCTGGCGCCTAAAATAGGGGAGTCAAGTTCCATCAAGGAATTAGCCCGTCCCATTCGACTTTTTCAAAAACGACCCGAGAGAATTATAAGTTCAGGCTTTTTTAAGCCCAGCCTCGTTTTTTATTTGAAACCTAAGATTGAGAGGGTTGATGACGTCATTGAGCTAAAATCACTGATTCACAATTCGTCGAATATCATCTTTTTTATGAAAGAAACCTTTTATTTTTCCCTGTCAGGTGATCCTATTTTTAAGGAAATAATTTTGCTAAAACGTTTTCGGGGCAAGGTAGTTGTGACAAACTTAAAGTCACGTCAGTTTAATCCATTTGAAAAAAGTTGACGATGATGTAAGGCCTTGTATAATGAAGGTGATATGAGAATTCCAGTTGCAAAAGAATCTTATCTATTTTTACTCCTACTCCTCATTTTATCGGGTGTGCTTCTAAAGACTTGCGGTTTTTTTTCCATTATCAGTTTAGTCGTTTTCGTTTTGACCGCCCTTTTTTTTAGGGATCCGAAGCGAAAGGTTTATTCTCATCTCAATGAAATTGTATCTCCAGCGGATGGGCGAATTATTCAAATTAAAAAGGTGGAAGAGGAGGGTTGTGTATGGAATCTCGTCAGCATTTTTATGTCTCCTTTGAATGTTCATATTAATTATGCTCCAATGGAAGGAGAGGTTTTAGATGTGGCTCATAAGTCCGGGTCTTTTTTGAGAGCCGATCACAAAGATGCTTCCACCCAGAATGAATCGAATACGCTTTTGATTCGGGGGAAAAAGATCGAGATCAAGATGAGACAAATTGCGGGTCTATTTGCTCGCAGAATTGTTTGTTATTGTAAATCAGGTGATTTCCTTAATTTGGGTCAGAAAATTGGATTGATTCAGTTTGGTTCGCGTGTGGATCTTTATTTCCCCCTTTCTCTCCATTTAAAAATCAAAGAGGAGGATCGGGTGAAGGGGGCCCAAACAATTTTAGGCATCATCAGCCCTAAGTAGTAGGTTTAAGCAAAAAAACAGCGTATAGCGCTTTTATTAAAAATTGATAATTGAAAATGGGTAATTTAGGAATTTATTTATTTTACCTTTATTATCAATTCCCAGCACAACATTGTTAAAACTCTAAGCAGCGATAGAGAGACTGCGTATAAGTCTGGCCGATTTAATTTTGAAGAACTGATGAGACAGGGTATGACTCTTTGAGAGAGTGGAAGTTGTATCAAAGAGCATAAGAGAGTAGAAGGCGGGGCTTCTTATGAAACTTTTCAAATCACTTCTCTCATCGTTTATTTCCTTCTCTCTTGTTCTTTCTCAAATTAATCTGACACTTGCTGATACGCGTGAAAATATCGCTCCCCTTTTTGAACCATTTATAAAACCTTCTCTCTCTAAGCAAGCCTCTTTTCCTCCCCTTGAGCTTGGAGGAAATTGTGGCCCAAAAGTGCTACAGGCTATTTTGGAAGGCATGGGGCGAAAGACCTCGCTCGACCCATTAATTCTTCAGACAAGTACCCAAAGAGGACAAACGAGCCTGGCGGGGTTAAGA
>JACOUC010000030.1 GCA_016178055.1 Chlamydiota bacterium
TCCCCTTACCGAAGCCACGGATCGTCCATCGCTTTTATATACCGTCAAAATTGAGTGAGGCTTACTGAAGAGCCGTATGCGGAAAATCCGCACGTACGGTTCCGTGAGGGGCATTGAAATATATGTCTACTCGACAGGATTAGCAAGTCGGGTTTTTCTTTGAGCTTTAAACTTTGAACTTTGAACTGTTTTGTAAGGAGTTACTGTGAACATTCAAGTTGAAGATAAAAAGCCTTGTCAGAAGGCATTAAAGATTGCTCTACCGAGCCATGATTTGAAGGAAGCTCATCAGAAAGTCCTTCACGATTTTCAGAAGCAGTCTCGCGTTCCTGGTTTTCGACAGGGGAAGGCCCCGCTCAAGATGGTTGAATCTCGTTTCTCGAGTGAGATTAAGTCAGAGGTTTTAAAGTTTTTGCTTCCCAAAATTTGCCGCGATGCCTTGCACTCTGAAAAAATTCAGGCGATCAGTGATCCGGTTGTAGATCAAATTAAATATGATTTAGAAAAGGGGCTTACTTTTGAAGCGGTAGTGGATATCTTGCCTAAAGTGGATCTGCCCGAATACAAGAAGTTAGAGCTCGAAAAACCTGCCATCACAGTGAGTGAAGAAGAAATGGATAAAATGATTGAAGAATTAAAGGAACATCGAGCCCTTTTTAAACCTGTTCCCGATAAAATATTGGCTCATGACGATTATGCCGTGGTCGATTATTCAACAGTCGATCCTAAAGGTAAGAAAGAAGATCATAAAAATGCTTTAATCGCAATCACTGAAAAAGGGAAGAACGAATTGAGTGATCAATTGGTGGGGATGCAAGTGGGCGAGACACGCAAAGTCATGTTAGAAGGGCCTAAGTTGACTTTTCAAGTGACGCTGAATGAAGTGAAAGAAAAAATTCTTCCTCAGCTTGACGAAGATTTTTTTAAGGAATTTCAGGTGGCAGATCTCGAGGGCTTAAGGCTTAAAGTAAAGTCTGAAATTGAGGTTTATAAGACAAAAACAGGAGAGCAGGCCCTTCGCAATCAAGCGGTTCGGATATTATCCGATCGAGTCACTTTTGATGTTCCTTCTTCTCAAACACGTCAAGAGGTCGAGAATCTTTATTCAGAATTATTGGGACAAGTTCGCCAGGGGCTCGTTTCTCGAAAAAACTTGGAGGATCCTAAGCTTGATGAAAATCTGCATAAAGAGGCTCTTCGGCGAGTGCGGGTTTCCTACCTTCTTCATCATATTGCCGAGAAAGAGACTTTGAAAGTAGAGGATCAAGAATTAACAAATGAAGTTCTACGTATATCACAAAATGTGGGAAAATCTCCTGAGGAGGTCCGAGCGAGCTTTGAAAAGGAGAATCGCTTAGAGGTTTTAAGGTCCAGAATCACTCAGGATAAGGTGATAGATTTCATTCTTGAAAATGCTATAATAAAAACAGTCAATGGGAAGTAGAACTTTTTCTAAAGGGGTAAATAGCGATGACAAAGGAGAAGCGAAGATGTTGATTCCAATGGTAGTAGAGCAATCGGGTCGGGTTGAACGTGCGTATGATATTTATTCCCGGTTATTAAAGGATCGTATTGTTTTTTTGGGTACAGCGATTGATGATAATGTTTCCAATTTGGTGGTTGCCCAAATGCTTTTTCTCCAAACCGAAGATCCTGAGAAGGATATTAATATTTATATTAATTCTCCTGGAGGATCTGTTACGGCGGGCCTCGCGATCTATGATACGATACAATTTGTAAAGTGTCCGGTCACGACCTATTGTATTGGGCAGGCCTCGAGTATGGGGGCTCTTCTTTTAGCGGCAGGGACCAAGGGAAAGCGTTTTGCGCTTCCTCATGCAAGAATTATGATTCACCAGCCCTGGGGAGGAGCGCAAGGTTCGGCCAGTGATATTCATATTCAAGCGAAAGAAATTTTAAGACTAAAGGAAGACTTAAACAAAATTTTGGTTCATCATACGGGGCAATCGATGGAAAAAATTGTTCAGGATGCCGATCGCGATTTTTTTATGTCGGCTGAGGAAGCACAGAATTATGGACTGGTGGATAAAGTTGTCCGAGCCAGCTCCGATGGCAAGACGATGGGGGACGTTCATTGATTTATTGATTTGAATATCGATGGGTGAAATAGATGACGAACTTGTTAACTTTAAAATAAAAAGAGATAGAGAAACCTACGAGATTGCATGTATGACAAAGTAAGTAATGTCACACAAAAAAATAATACCCAACCCTTCGAGGGGCTCAAGACAGGCTCTGAGCGCGAGGGTTGGATCTAACAATAAAATTCAAAGCTTTAAAGGAATCCAATGGATATGAAAAAAAGTCCGGGCGGGGATCTTTCGGAATGCTCTTTTTGCGGAAAGGGGCAAGAGGAAGTCCGTAAATTAATCATGGGGCCTGGCGTTTACATTTGTGATGAATGCGTTAAACGCTGTGAAGATATTCTAGGTCGCGATGCCTCTTTTGCTAAAAAGAAGCAGCAAAGAGATGTTCTTAAAGTTCCTAAGCCGGGTTTTATTAAGAAAAAACTAGACGAATATATTATTGGTCAAGATCGGGCCAAAAAAGCCTTGTCCGTTGCAGTCCATAATCATTATAAGAGAATCAATCACGGCAGTGTTGAAGCGGATGATGTGGAATTGGAGAAAAGCAATATTCTTTTAATTGGGCCGACGGGGAGTGGAAAAACTTTAATGGCCCGGACGCTTGCTAGAATTTTGGATGTCCCTTTTTGTATGGCCGATGCGACCACTTTGACTGAGGCTGGTTATGTGGGTGAAGATGTCGAAAATATTTTACTCAAATTATTAATGACGGCAAATTTTGATGTGAGTCGTGCTGAGGTGGGAATTGTTTATATTGATGAAATTGATAAAATTCGTAGGACTACAGATAATGTTTCGATTACCCGTGACGTTTCGGGAGAGGGAGTACAGCAGGCCCTTTTAAAAATTTTGGAAGGGACGGTTGCCAATGTTCCTCCTCAAGGAGGAAGAAAACATCCCCATCAGGAATATATTCAACTCAATACCAGTCATATTTTATTTATTTGCGGGGGGGCCTTCATTGATTTAGATAAGGTGATTCTCCGCCGGCTTGGAAATAAGGTGATTGGTTTTGGGGCTGAGGTGAAGGCTTCTCAGGATCGGTATCGCCAGGAGGTTCTATCCTTGGTAGAGCCGGAGGATTTGATTAAATATGGTATGATTCCTGAATTTATTGGAAGGCTTCCTGTGGTTGGAGTTTTGGGAGGTTTGACAGAACATGAATTGGTTCGGATTTTAACAGAGCCTAAAAATGCCCTCGTTAAACAATATCAAAAATTATTTAGGATGGAGGGTGTGAGTCTTAAATTTTCTGATGATGCTTTGAAAGCTTTGGCGAAGGTTGCGATTCAAAAGGGAACAGGAGCTCGTGCGCTTCGGGCCATTTTAGAAGACATGATGATGGACATAATGTTTGAAATTCCTTCACGGGAGGATGTCGTGGAGTGTTTGGTTACAGAGGATGTTATCTTAAATAAAGGGTTGCCTTCCCTCACACTTAAGACAAATATAGAAATAGATAACGATTTAAAAAAACGGATTGCCTGACTCCCATAAAAAACCTTCCAGAAATAAATTAAGAGAGGTGAGTGATTATGAAAAAACAGTATCTTTTTGCGCCTGGACCCACCCCGGTTCCACCGGAGGCTCTAGAGGTGATGGCTCGACCCATCATGCATCACAGGACAGCACAATTTCGAGAGATTTTTAAAGAGGTTTCAGAATCTCTGAAAGTGATTTTCCAAACGAAAAATTCCGTTCTGACTTTTGGTTCAAGTGGAACGGGAGCGATGGAGGCTTCTGTCACCAATGTTCTTTCACCGGGTGATCGGGCCTTAGTGATTAATGGAGGAAAGTTTGGCGAACGTTTTCTGGATATCTGTAAGGCTTATGGGATTGAAGCGATTGAGATTCCTGTCAAATGGGGAACAGCTGTTCAGCCTGGAGTCGTTGAAGAAAAATTAAAAGAGCAAGGAAGCAAGATCAAGGCCGTTTATTCTACCTTGTGTGAAACCTCGACAGGGGTGGTTCATGACATTCAAGCCTTGGGAGCCATTGTTGCAAAGACACCCGCTATTTTGGTCGTCGATGCGATCAGTGGACTTGCAGCCGATGATTTAAGAACGGATGAATGGAATGTCGATATTGCCATTGGCGCCTCTCAAAAGGGTTTGATGGTTCCTCCGGGTTTAGCCTTTACGGCTTTAAGTCAGAAGGCTTGGAAAGTCGTTGAAGTGAGTGCACGGAAGGTTTTTTATTTTAGCTTTCAAGCGGCTCGAAAGGCCTTAGAGGCATCGGAAAATCCTTTTACTCCTCCGATTTCACTTTTGATGGCCTTGCGTGAAACCCTGAAAATGATCGAGAGTGAAGGGATGAATCGTGTGATTGAACGCCATGCCAAATTGGCTGAAGCAACGCGTGAAGGCGTTCGTGCTTTGGGTCTTGAGCTCTATGCTCCTCAATGTGCTTCCAATGCGGTCACAGCGGTCAAAGTTCCTCAAGGAATGGAAGGGGCAGCCCTCAATAAAAAGCTTCGTGAAAATTATGGCGTGACGGTTGCTGGAGGGCAGGGTTCTTTGAAGGGGAAAATTTTCCGGATTGCGCACTTAGGATATTGTAATTCCTTTGATGTTTTAATTGCTTTATCCGCTGTAGAAAATGCCCTGAGAGAGTTGGGTTATTCGTCCGAAAAAGGTCGAGCGGTTCAAGCCGCACAGGGAGTTTTTCAAACATCGTAATTACAAAAAATAGTCACCGGTCACCAGTAGCCGGAAACAGGAGATTGGCGATAGGGGATCCGTAACTAAAGAGGGGATTTTTATGAAAATTTTGGTTTCTGATCCGTTGGCATCGCAGGGGCTGGAGATTTTAAAAAAAGAGACGGACTTTCAGGTTGATGTGAAGACCGGTTTATCCGAAGAAGCTCTTTGTCAGATTATTTCAGATTATGACGCGATGATTGTTCGCAGTCAAACTCAAGTGACTGCAAAGCTCATTCAGGCCTCAAAAAAACTTAAGGTGATTGCAAGGGCTGGGGTTGGTGTTGACAACGTGGACGTAGAAGAGGCGACTAAGCGAGGGATTGTCGTCATGAATACCCCTGGCGGAAATACGATCTCTACCGCCGAACATACTTTTTCCATGATCATGGCACTCTCGAGAAATATTCCCCAAGCCAATGCCTCTGTTAAAAAAGGGGAATGGGAGCGCAAAAAATTTACAGGAGTTGAGCTTTGTGGGAAAACTTTAGGGATTGTAGGACTCGGTCGCATTGGCTTTGAAGTTGCTAAGCGGGCGATGGCCTTTAACATGAAGGTCATTGCTTATGATCCTTTTATCTCTCCAGAAAAAATGAGTAAGCATGATATTGAAGCTACGGGTTTAGATGCGATTTATGAAAGGTCTGATTACATTACGGTTCATACCCCTTTGACCCGAGAAACCGAAAAATTGGTGAGTACGGCCGCATTCGAAAAGATGAAAAAAGGCGTTCGAATTATTAATTGTGCCAGGGGAGGCGTGGTGGATGAGGGGGCCTTATGTCAATTTATTCAATCAGGAAAAGTTGCTGGGGCTGCCCTGGATGTTTTTGAAAATGAGCCGCCTAAGGATCACCCTCTGTTGAAGCTGGATAGGGTGATCGCAACTCCTCACCTTGGAGCTGCGACCGAAGAGGCACAAGTGAGTGTTGCGGTCGAGGTCGCCCATCAGGTGATTCAAGCCTTAAAAAAAGGGGTGATGATCAATGCGGTCAACGCTCCAGCCATGGACTCTGAGGTGATGAAGCAGTTAGGACCCTATCTTTATTTGGGAGAGAAGCTTGGACTTCTTTTGGCTCAGCTCATCACAGGCTCGATCCGTGAGATCTCTGTTCGCTATACAGGGACTGTGAGTGAGCTGGATGTTAAACCGATCTCTTTGAGTGTTTTAAAGGGAATCTTGGGGCATGCCCTTCAAGAATCAGTCAATTTTGTCAATGCCCCTCTTTTGGCAAGGGGGCGTGGCATTGAAGTGACAGAATCCAAGAGCACGATTGCTCAAGATTTTGCGGATTTGATTGCGGTTGAGGCTCGAACCGACGGGAAGGTTTATTCTATTGAAGGAACCCTTTTTGGAACTCGTAAAGAATCTCGAGTCGTTCGAATGAATGGTTATCATGTCGATGCCGTCCCTTTGGGTTATCTTTTGGTGTTGTCCAATGAAGACAAGCCTGGGCTTGTGGCTGGCGTTTCTTCCATTCTAGGTAGAAATCATATTAACATTGCAGGAATGACGGTGGGGAGAAACATTGTGGGAGGACAGGCCGTCACAGTCATGAACGTTGATAGCTCCATTCCAGAAAATGTTCTCAAGGAATTAGCCAAGGTGATTCACGTGTTGGACGTGAAAATGGTGGTGCTTTAATAAAGCAGCTAAATAGTCCATAGTCTACAATCCACTGAAATAAATGATTCCTTAAACTGTCGACCGTTGACTGTCGACCGTGGACTTATGCGGAGTATATGTGAACACAGTTTTAATCGGCGCACAATTTGGAGATGAGGGAAAAGGGAAGATCATTGATCTTTTGGCCCAGAAGTCTGACTACGTGGTTCGCTATCAGGGAGGAAACAATGCGGGCCATACGGTTGAAGTCAATGGAACCCAATTTATTTTACATCTTATTCCCTCTGGAATTTTGCATCCAGAGGTTCGGTGTGTCATTGGTCATGGGGTTGTTGTTAATCCCGCAGCCTTGCTGGAAGAGATTAAATATCTTGCTTCTAAAGGTGTTCATGTTGATGAGAAGCGTCTTTTTATCAGTGAAGGGGTTCATTTGATTTTTCCCTATCATCAGGAATTGGATGTGCTCAGGGAAAAGAGGCGAGGAAAGGACCCAATTGGGACGACGAAAAAAGGGATTGGGCCTGCCTATGCAGACAAAGCAGCTCGATCAGGGATTCGTTTGGTAGATCTTTATGATAAAGATCGCTTTTACCGCAAGTTGAAAGAGAATATCAATTTTGAAAATGAGATTTTCGAAAAAGTTTTTCATGCCCCTAAAGTTGATTTTGACCAAATTTTTGAACAGTATGTCCAGTATGGAAGGCAGTTAAAAAAATTTTCCTGTGATGTCATTGAACTTTTACATCAGGCCGTTAAAGAAAGAAAATCGCTCCTTTTTGAGGGCGCTCAAGGAACACTTCTTGATGTCGATTTTGGAACCTATCCTTATGTCACCAGTTCCCATCCTGTTTCAGCAGGGGCTTGTGTGGGAAGCGGAATCAGTCCAAAAGCGCTTGATTCCATCATGGGAGTTCTTAAGGCCTATACAACTCGTGTAGGTGAAGGTCCCTTTCCAACAGAATTTTCAGGAGAGATGCAGGACCAGATTCGTACCCAGGGAAAAGAGTTTGGGGCAACCACGGGCCGGCCCCGACGATGCGGCTGGTTTGACGCAGCTCTTGCAAAATATTCTGTTTTAATTAATGGGGTCGATTCTTTGGCCATCACCAAACTGGATGTTTTGGATGGAATGGAAGAATTAAAAATTTGTACAGGATATAGGTATCAGGGAAAGAGTTACCGCACCTTTCCTCATGATATTACGGTTCTTCGAGGTTGTGAACCCACCTATGAGGAGATGCCCGGATGGAAGGAGTCCATCAGTCATATCAAGCATTATCAAGATTTACCTTTAAAAACGCGTCAATATATTGAAAGAATTGCAGAGCTTCTTGAAGCCAAGGTTAAAATTGTCTCAGTAGGAGCGGATCGAGACCAGACAATTTTTGTAAACAGTTTTTAGGAGTAAATCTCAAGTCACTATTACCATTGCACGGTGATGATGGATCTTTACAAAATTATTGTGAAAACCGCTGTCTTTGGAACAATCTTTCGATGGAAAGTCTATCAGGGGTTTTATGAAAGAAAAGGGGTGAGGATATGAGCTTTGTTGTTAATGCTCAGAAAAGCAGAATACTTGTTGCGATAAACGAAAATTCAACTGAATTGGTTAAAGGTCCGATTGTGGGTCGAGACGACATTGTTGAAAAAGTTCAACGTTCTCTTTTACGTTTATCGCGTCCAAATATTGTGTTGGTGGGACCTAAAGGAATCGGTGTAAAAGCTGTGTTGGGTGCTGTAGCTCGTTCAATTGTGAAAGGGACCGGAATAAAGGAGTTGGATAGGTTTAAACCTATGTATTTAGATGTGACCCAAGCCGTGAACGAACATAAATTTGAGGATACCATTAACAAATTTATAGATGGGCTGTTGGAGGAGTTGGCCCAAGATAAGGACTTACTTCTTGTTATTGATTATGCAGAACATTTGATGTTTGATTTATTCAATTTTCCTAGAGGTGTAAGAATCTTTGGAGATCGATTTTATGGTTTGGTTGGCAAAAGCAAACTCGTTTTCATTGGGGGGATGAGCTCTCAATACTATAACCAGAATATTTCATTTTTTAATCAAAAATGGGGTTCAATGCTCGATTTCATTCAGCTGCCTGAGCTTTCTCCTGAAGATACTTTTCACGCGTTGAAAGAGACAATGCAAGAAAGAGAGCGCATGTATGACGTTTCTATATCGGAAGAAGTGCTCAAGTCGTGCATTTATTTATCCCATAAATATGTACAAAATAGTATTTTTCCTGCAAAGGCGATATATCTCTTAGATGAGTCCATGGCTCGCCTGAAAATGAAGAACCGATCTTCTAAGGGACTAGCGTCTGATTCGTTTTCTAATTTAAAACCGGAACTTGTCTTAAACGAGGCCATTGTCGTTGAGGCAATTTCAGATCTAACAGGCCTTCCATTGGGACAGCTATCGGTGAGTGACTTAAAACTACTGCGCGATTTCGAAGGAGACATGGTTAAACGAATCATCGGTCAGGACAAGGCAGTTAAAGCTGTTGCCCAAGCCATCCGGGCTGTAAGAGCTGGTTTTGGATGCAACAACCGTCCCGATGGAATTTTCTATTTTTTGGGACCCAGTGGCGTTGGAAAAACAGAGTTTGCTCTTTGTTTAAGTGAGGTTTTATATGGCAGACAAGATAGGCTGATCCGCATTGACATGTCAGAATTTGTAAATCCTTCAGATGTGACGAGGCTCATTGGAGCGTCTCCAGGTTATGTCGGCTATGACAAAGGCGGTGTGTTAACCGAGTGGGCGAAGAAGAACCCGATGTCAATTATTTTATTGGATGAATTTGAAAAGGCTCATCCAGGTTGTTGGGATGTCTTTCTCCAATTGTTCGACGCGGGTCGCCTTACGGACGGGCAAGGAACAACGGTCGATTTCTCAAACACCATTATCATCATGACCTCAAATATTGGCTCGGAACTGTTTTTCGATCATGTTAAGAAAATTCCCTTGGGATTTTCATCTGATGACGGCGATGTTCATGGGGCAGATTTCGATGATATTTGTCTTGAGATTCAAAAGAGGCTCAAGAATATTTTTCGGCCTGAGTTCTTGAATCGAATAGATGAAGCGGTTGTCTTTCGCCCCCTTGATTTGGCCGCTCTGGCCAAAATTGCATCATTGATGCTTAAGAAGTTTCCCGTCAAATTTTATGCGACTGACGAAGTCATACAGCACTTGGCTGTATCTGGATATGAACCTCAATACGGGGCTCGGCATCTCAGAAGGACGATTCAAAGTTTGATCATCGAACCTATTGCGAATCTTATTGTTGAAGGCAAGCTCAAGCAAGGTGAGCCTGTAAAAATTACTTTGGAAAATGGGGCCTTTCAATTTGAAAGAGTGGCAGAGTTGAACCCTGCAAACACCCGTGAATCTTAAACTTTGTGTTCGACTTAGCAATGTTGGAGTAAAATTTTTAACCCACCCGTTGGAGTTTTTGGCATGACTGAAACAGTCGATCGTCATTGCTCAATCTTGATGACCCAATGTCTTCAATGTGATTTTGTTAAACCTATTGGGCGTTTTGATTCTCTTCCCAATCTTCTCCATGTCGGTCATGAAGAGGCAAAGAGACTTTTGGGAGAAAAAATCGAAGAGGGTCCTGTTCATCGAGTGATGGACTGGGCACATTGTCACAGCAATGGGGAATTAAAAGTCATTCACATTCGAGACTGGCACGATCCAGATGATCCAGATCAGATCTCCCATTTAAAACAATTTGGGAACCACTGCCTTAAAAATTCGCAAGGAGCAGCTTTTGTTTTTCCATTGTCACCTCCAGAGTCAAAGAACGTTTCCATTGTCAGTTCTTTGACCCTGAATGATTTTCAGGGAACCGACTTGGAAAAACTATTGAATCCCTATCGTGAAAGGCCCACCCGCGTAGGCCTGATGGGTGTCTGGACAGAAGCTAAAATTACTTATCTTGCTTATGAGTTGAGGACACGGTATCCAAACTTTGAAATTGCTGTTTGTTCAGCCCTGACGGCCAGTTCTTCACGTAGCCATCATTTTTTGGCGCTTGAACAGCTTCATCGATTGCTGGGAGTGATTGTTCATGCTTCCATCGGCGAGTTTATAAAATTTCTTGGTGGAAAAGAAGATCAAATTTCTCTTCCTATTTCTCATATCTCCGATCATCCCATTCTTATGCTAGATGATGCTAGTATGGCCTTGTCTCAGACAGATCAGGCTCTTCTCAAATATCTTTTTCGGGATTGCAAAACAGTTCAATTTAAGTACTTGGACGGCGGATTTTCTGGAAACATTGTTTTGGGAACTCAGAGTGAAGATTTATACGGTCATAAACAAGCATCTCATGTGATCAAGATTGGTTCCCAGCAGATGATTGGAAGAGAGCGTGCTTCTTTTGAGAAAATTGAAACAGTTCTCGGTAACAATGCCCCACACGTTGCTGATTTTGCTGATTATAATGAGCGTGGGGCGATCAAATATCGTTATGCCTCCATGGGTGGAGGATTCTCGACGACGTTTCAAAAGATGTATTGTGCAGGTCTTTCTCTTGAGAAAACCAAGCGAATTCTTAAATTTGTTTTTTCGGAACAACTGGGACGGTTTTATCAGGCTGCAACGCGTGAGAAAGTGAATCTTTTGAAATATTACGAATATAATCTCCCAGACCTGGGCTCCCGCATCAGAAAGCGTGTAGAGGCCGTGCTCGGTTTTGAAGTCAAGGGTGAGGTGATTGATTTTTTCCATGGATCTAAAATTGCGAATATTTGCCTTTTTTATGAAAAAGAGATTCCCTTGTGTCTTCCACTTTGCGAAGGGTCTACCTATATGGCGTATGTTCACGGGGATTTGAACGGGGCCAATATCATTGTTGATGATCATGAAAATGTTTGGTTAATCGATTTTTTTCATACCCATCGTGGGCATGTTTTGAAAGATCTGATCAAGATTGAAAACGATGTTCTTTATATTTTTACCCCTGTGAGAAATGAACAGGAATTCAAGGAAGCGCTTACACTCACTGATCAGTTGCTCAAGGTAGAAGATTTGGCAGCACCACTACCCGAGTTTGATATTGGCCAGATACGAAGTCCTCAGTTTAAAAGAGCGTGGGAAACAATTCAGATACTGCGATCCTTTTATCCAAGTCTTATTCATGCGGACCGCTCTCCTTTGCAGCTTTGGGTGGGCCAGCTTCGTTATGCCATGCATACCCTCTCCTTTGATGAATCCAATCTCTGGCAAAAGAGATGGGCGCTTTATACAGGTTCGATTTGCGCCAAACTTATTTCTGATCAACTCAAACGCTCAGGTCCTCTTCGCATTGATTGGATGAACCCCGGCTACTGGGCGGGTAGATTAGGAATCACGATTCTCCCAGGACGGCGAGATTATGGACGATTTTTGGAGGATGATCTTGCGACCATAAAAAATGAGCAGGTAGGCGCTATTTTATGTCTAGTGACCCTTCTCGAGCTTCAACAGTATGGCGTTGGTGATCTTTTAAGTAATTATACAGCAAATGGGATTTCCTTGAAACATTTTCCGATCGTCGATCAACGTATTTGTAGTGCTAGAGAAATGAAGGAAGCCATTGCGTGGATTAAAAACCATTTAAAAATGGGAAAGAATGTTGTTATTCATTGCGTGGGTGGCCTTGGACGATCAGGACTGGTAGCCGCTTGTTTTCTGAAAAGTTGTGGTCTTTCAACCGATGAAGCCCTTGATGAGACTAGACGCGTACGTTCGAAAAGGGCCATTGAAACAACCGATCAGGAAGAATTTGTGAGAAATTTCGATTTTAGAAAGGGGATTTCATGAAAGAATTGAATTGGGTGAAGGCTACTCCCCAGCGGGATCCAGTCTTTTATAGGGAAGGATCAAAATATCTTGTTGGAGGGGAAATTCGGGAATGGAAAGGCGACTTGTTTGAAATTTTTTCTCCAGTATTTGAAAAAAGAGAAGGCAATTTTCAGCAAAGATTACTGGGTCGCTGTAGTTTGTTGAACTGTGATGTAGCCAAAGAAGCTTTAACGGCAGCTGTGAAAGCTTATGATAATGGCCATGGTGAATGGCCAACTGCTACGGTTGCAAAGCGCATCCATTGTACGGAAAAATTTTTAGAAAAGATGAAAGAAAAAAGAATGGATATTGCACAACTCCTTTGCTGGGAAATTGCAAAACCATGGGCTGATTCTTTGGCAGAAGTTGATCGAACCATAGATTATGCTTGGGCGACGATAGAAGCATTAAAGGATTTAGACCGGCAGTCATCTGGTTTTGTGAGAAGCAGCGGCTTTTTTGCTCAAATTCGAAGATCCCCTTATGGAGTGGCCCTTTGCATGGGGCCTTATAATTATCCTTTGAATGAAACATTCGCGACTTTAATTCCAGCGTTGATGATGGGAAACCCTGTCATTGTGAAATTACCTAGACTTGGCATGCTCTGCAATATGCCGCTTTTGGAAGCCTTTGCTGACTCCTTTCCACCCGGCGTTATTAATATTATTTCGGGCGAAGGTTCCACAGTGGTAACGCCGATCATTGAAAGTGGTCAAATCGATTTGCTGGCTTTTATCGGTTCGGCCAAAGTGGCCAATCTGTTGAATCAAAGGCATCCTCGACCCAATCGCTTGCGTTCTGTCCTGGGTCTTGGCGCGAAAAATGTCGGTATCGTTCTTAAGGATGCAGATTTAGAAATGTCTGTCAAAGAATGCCTTCAAGGGGCCTTGACCTTTAACGGGCAGCGATGTACAGCTCTTAAACTTCTATTTGTTCACCGTTCAATTGCAGACGAATTTATAGAAAAATTTTGTGAATCATTGGATGCATTAAAAGGGGGAATGCCCTTTGAGGATGGAGTTGCGTTGACCCCTCTGCCTGAAAAGGCTGCGGTGGAAAAAATGTCTCAATACGTTGATGATGCTATTCAGAAAGGAGCTAAAATTAGAAACAAATATGGAGGAGACATGGATCGAACCTATTTTCATCCGGCCGTTCTTTATCCTGTTCAAGAGACAATGCGAGTCTGGACGGAGGAGCAATTCGGTCCCGTCGTTCCTATTTCTCCTTTTGATGATCCCAATGAAGTGATTGAATATCTTGCCCGCTCGCCTTTTGGCCAGCAGGCGAGTCTCTTTGGAAAGGATTCGTTGACTTTAGGGAAATTGATTGACGCATTGGTCAATCAGGTTTGTCGGGTGAATTTAAATACACAATGCCGCAGGGGACCTGACACATTTCCTTTTGGTGGAAGAAAAGATTCTGCTGAAGGTACCTTGTCAGTAACCGACGCCTTGAGGAGTTTTTCGATACGGACCGTTGTTGCTGCCAAGAATTCAGAAGAGAATTTTAAAATTACAAGGTCCATTGTCAATGGCCGTACTTCTCAGTTTCTTTCTACAGATTATTTGTTTTGATGGGGATTGATTCTGCTATAAATATTATAATTAGCTTAGAAAGGGAGTGAAAAGGCAGTGTGAGACCATCGTTTTACAGATTTAGTTGTGCTCACTTTTATTTTGACATGACCTATAACCCTTTGTACATATGGACGATCAAATGAATATTCCTCAGCATATTGCCATCATTATGGATGGTAACGGGCGTTGGGCAAAATCAAAAGATAGTCCCCGCATTGAGGGACATCGAGCGGGGATTCATGTCGTTCGAGATATCGTTAAAGCTTGTGGAGAATGGGGAGTCAAGTATTTGACCCTTTATTCTTTTTCGATTGAAAATTGGAGGCGACCGGGGAGTGAGGTTAAGGCTCTGATGCTTCTTCTTAAAACTTTTTTAAGGAGAGAACTTCCGGAATTAATGAAAAATCAAGTTCGTCTGATGGCCATTGGGCGTTTAGGTCAATTGCCTGAGGGAGTCCAAAAAGAACTTAAACGAACAATTGAAAAAACTAAAAATAATACGGGTCTTTCTCTTGTTCTGGCCTTGAGCTATGGAGGGCGAACGGAAATTATTGATGCGACTCGCCGTTTGATGGAAGAGGCTCTTCGTAATCAAATTTCTCCTGAGAAATTGGATGAGCATCTTTTTTCAAAATATTTATACACAGCGGATATTCCGGATCCTGATTTACTGATTCGAACAAGTGGGGAAATGCGTGTTTCTAATTTTCTCTTGTGGCAAATTTCTTATTCAGAAATATGGGTTACAGATACATTATGGCCTAATTTTACGAGGGAAGAATTGAAGAAGGCCATGAGCGATTTTTCAGGACGTCAGCGAAGGTTTGGAGGAATTTAAATGTTTCAAAAGCGATTTTTTACATCGATTCTTTTGATTTTGAGCATGATTTGGGTGATCTTTTTTGCTCCGTGGCTTTTCATTTGGGGAGTAGGAATGATTCTTGTCATTCTGGGGCAGAAAGAGTTTTATCAAATGATTGACGAGAGGGGCCTTCACCCGCTTCATTTCTTTGGGATTTTTGCGGGGGTGTTTTTTTTTACGGCTCAATTGATGGCGATTCAGTATCCGTTTCTAGAAAAAAGTTTTGATCTGACGAATCTTATATTTTTTTTAGTGCTTTTTGCAACCATGATTATTGCTCTCACTCGTTTTGGAAAGGTGGCTTTTGTTCCTTCGGTTGCAACCACATTAATGGGAATTTTATATATACCCTGGCTTTTAAGTTTTTTAATTAAAATTCGTTATTTTGAGGGGGTCAGAGGGGATGTTTTTCTCACTTTTACATTGCTCGTGACAAAATCGACAGATATTTTTGCTTATCTCATAGGTTCTTTATTTGGAAAAAGGAAACTGGTTCCCATTTTAAGCCCTAAAAAAACGGTTGAGGGGGCTTTGGGAGGAATGTTTGGATCTTTATTGGCTGGTCAGCTCTTTTTTACGTTTTCAGGTGCTTCCTTACAACCTTTAAAGAGATGGGATGTATTTTCCCTAGCCATTTTATTTGGTTCTTTTTCTCAAATTGGGGATATGATAGAGTCCGCTTTAAAACGCGATGCGGGGAGAAAGGATTCAGGAAGGATTTTACCAGGGATGGGAGGGATTTTAGATCTAATCGATAGTTTGCTTGTGACGGGACCCATCATGTATTTTTGGTTAGTGCTGCGATTTTAGATGAGAAAACAGAATTTAAAAATCAAATATCAAAAATCAAAATGACAGATTAAAATTCAAAATATATCTTATGTCTAGTCTTTTGAGAAATTTTGATTTTTGATTTGTGATTTTGATGTTTGGATTTTGGTTTTTGATTTTACTCTTGATTGGAATTTTATGACAAAACAAGAACATTCAAATAGCATTAAGGGTGTATCAATTCTAGGTTCTACAGGTTCGATTGGGAAAAATACGCTTGAGGTGATTCGGCATTTTCCAAATCACTTTAAAGTGGTGGGTCTTTCTGCCCGGTCGAATATCGATTTATTAGCAGAACAAATTCGTGTGTTTAAGCCTCAAGTCGTCGCTCTGGATGATCCTCAGAAAGCCAAACACTTAAAAGAACATCTGGCGGGTATTTCGATGGATCATGGCCGATCTAAGCCAGAAGTTTTAGATGGATTGGATGGAATGAAGAAAGTAGCCTCACATCCTGAAACTCATGTGGTCATTTCCTCAATGGTCGGGGCGGCAGGGTTAATTCCTACTTTAGAGGCTGTTCATGCGAAGAAGAGAATTCTCTTAGCAAATAAAGAAATTTTGGTGATGGCTGGAGAGCCTTTTATGAAAGAGGCTCGAAAACAGGGATGTGATGTCATTCCAGTCGATAGTGAGCACAGCGCTATTTTTCAGTGTTTGGAAGGGAAGCCTCCTCAAGAAATTGCCAAAATTATTTTGACCGCTTCTGGCGGGCCCTTTCTCTATAAGAATAAAAAAGATTTAGAGAAGGTCACGGTTGAAGAAGCCCTCCAGCATCCCAACTGGAAAATGGGGCCTAAAATTACCATTGATTCGGCAACGATGATGAATAAAGGTTTAGAACTTATTGAGGCCTTTTGGCTTTTTGGTGTGACGGAACATCAATTAAAAATTTTGGTCCATCCTCAGAGCATTGTTCATTCGATGGTCGAGTTTGTCGATGGTTCCGTATTGGCTCAGTTGGGGGTTCCTGATATGAAACTTCCCATTCAATATGCGCTCAGTTATCCGGCGAGGTTGAATGGACCTTCTCCGCGTCTTGATTTGGCTAAAGTAGGAACACTGACTTTTATGGAGGTAGAACCTGAAAAATTTCCGGCGATTCAATTGGCCCGAACGGCTTTGTCAAAGGGCGGAACACTTCCGGCCGTTTTAAATGGGGCCAATGAAATAGCCGTGTCGCGGTTTTTAGAAGGGGGAATTCCTTTTTTACAAATTACACAATTGGTCGAGGATGTTTTGGAAGCTCATCATAATCATTTGCATCCTAACCTCATGAACATTCTAGAGGCAGATCGGTGGGCACGAGAGGAGGCCTTAAAATGGAAGCGATAATCGCAAAATTTTTCTTTTACATCGTGGTCCCTGCTTTTGGATTGGGGATTGTTGTTTTCGTTCACGAGCTGGGCCATTTCCTTGTTGGAAAATGGTCTGGCATTCAGGTCTTAAAATTTTCAATTGGATTTGGCCCTAAAATTTTTTCCTGGAAGAGGGGTTCGACTGAATATTGCCTCTCTTGGCTTTTTTTTGGAGGTTATGTGAAATTTTTAGGGGACGAACTTCAGGAAGAAAATGCTCGAAAACTTGAGGGGGGATATTATTCCGTTTCTCCTTTTAAGAGAATGCTCACCTGTGTAGCAGGGCCAGGCATGAATCTTGTTTTTGCCTTTTTGGTTTATTGCGCTATTTTTGTCATGGGACGTCCCATTCCGGTCGATGAAAAATCAACCGTCATTGGAAATGTTCTTGAGAACTCCCCAGCGGCGAAAGCTGGAATAAAATTAGGCGATCAAATTAAAGAAGTAGATCATCAACCCATCTCCAGTTGGAAAAAATTAACAGGAATGATTGCCCTTTCCT
This sequence comes from Chlamydiota bacterium, assembly GCA_016178055.1. Taxonomy (NCBI): domain Bacteria; kingdom Pseudomonadati; phylum Chlamydiota; species Chlamydiota bacterium. The sequence goes on from JACOUC010000030.1 coordinate 17,406, forward strand.
CTCATGAACAAATTCATTTAACTATTTCGAGAAAGAATAACACTTTAGATGTGGTCGTGAAGCCAAAAATGGACGCGAAAAAAGGGGTTCGTCTCATCGGAATTTCAAAAATGGAAAGCATTAAAATCGACCAACTAGAAAAAGGAGGACCCGCTGAAAGGGCAGGACTTCAAAGCGGCGATTTAATTCTAGGCGTTTCTGGGGAATCTGTTTACCAATGGGAGTCATTTATTGAAAAAGTTCAAGCGAGCCATGGAAAGGAAATTTCAATCGAAGTGGACCGTGGAGGCGAGAAAAAGACATTGACGATTCAGCCTCGTTGGGATAACGATTCAAAGCGATTCCTGATCGGTTTCTCGCGAGGGATGGATTTTGTTTATGAATATATTAATCCTTTTCTTGCCATGAAAGAGGATATCCTCAATATTTTTCAAACTTTGCATGCCCTTTTTGCAAGAACAGTTTCGCCCAAAGGATTGGCAGGACCCGTGGGCATTTTTATGATGATCGGGGCTTTTGCCCAAGTCGGATTTGTTTATTTTTTAGGGTTTATGGCCTTGATCAGTGTTAATTTAGGGGTCTTTAATGTTCTTCCCATTCCGGTGCTTGATGGGGGACATATTCTTTTTAATATGATTGAGCTCATTTTTGGAAAGCCTTTACCCCAAAAAGTATTGATCTGGATTCAAAATGCCTTTGTGGCTGTTTTGATCAGTTTTATTTTGTATGTGACGTATCAGGATTTGATGAGATGGAGGTAACGAAAGTTGAAAGTGTAATGTGTAATGTGTAATGTGTAAGGTGTAAGGTGTAATGTGTAAGGTGTGATGTGTAAGGGAAAAATCAGACTTATGAATTTTTAAACTTTTATCTTTAAACTTTACACATTACACATTACACATTACACTTTCAACTTTTAACTGTCTTTATATGCGCTGGACTCGAAACTTCATTCCAACTTTAAGGGAGTCTCCTCAAGAGGCTGAGATTCGCAGTCATCGATTGATGATTCGTGCGGGCCTTATCCAAAAACTTGCAGGGGGGCTCTATACCTTTTTACCCTTGGGTTTGCGCTCCCTTCGTAAAGTGGAAAAAATTGTCCGTGAGGTGATGAACAATCATGGGGCGATTGAAGTTCTGCTTCCCATTCTTCAACCCAAGGAAATCTGGACCCAGAGTGGACGTTGGAATGTGATGCGGGATCTGATGCTGGTTGCCAAAGATCGGCAGGATCGTTCATTTGTTCTGGGCCCCACACATGAAGAAATTATTACCGATCTTGTTTCTAAGCGGATTAAATCCTATCGAGATCTTCCAAAGAATTTTTACCAAATTCAAACAAAGTTTCGGGACGAGATTCGGCCACGCTTTGGTTTAATGAGGTCTCGAGAATTCCTCATGAAGGATGGATATAGTTTTGATGCAACAGATGAGACCGCCCAAAAGAGTTATTGGAATATGGTTGAGGCTTATCAGGAAATTTTCAAGCGATGTGGGTTTAATTTTATTATGGTTGAAGCGGATACGGGGGTGATGGGCGGGTCCTTGAGCCATGAATTTATGGTGCTTGCCGATACAGGTGAGGATGAGCTTTTTGTTTGTAAAGGTTGTGGGTATGCAGCGAACCGGGAGTTGGCCCTGCGTCATTGCGTTCCATCTTTTTCAAGTGCTTCTTCAAAATACGAAGAGGTCCAGACTCCTCACATGAAAAGTGTGGAAGGGGTGAGCCGTTTTTTAAAAGTTTCCCCTCAGCAATTAATTAAAACCCTCATTTACGAGATGGATAGAAAACCTCATGCCATTTTAATTCGAGGGGATGTTGAGGTGAATGAAGGGAAATTGAGGCGGCTCTTTAAAGGGGCTTCCGTTGAATTAGCCTCTGAAGAAAAAGTCTCTCAAGTGACAGCTTCTCCCGTTGGATTTGCAGGCCCTCTCGGGTTGAAAGGAATTCCGCTGGTAGCCGATTTAAGCGTGAAAGGGCTTCGAGATGCTGTGACAGGAGCCAATAAAGCGGACACACATTTTATCCATGTGGATTTGGAAAGAGATTGCTCGATCGATGCTTTTCAGGATTTAGGTTTTCCGAAAAATGGAGATCTCTGTGGAAAATGCAAGGCTCCTTTTCAGGTTTTAAGAGGGATTGAGGTGGGTCATGTCTTTAAACTGGGAACAAAATACAGCGCCATTCTTGGCGCAAATTATTTGAATGAACAGGGAACTCAGCTTCCTTGCGTCATGGGTTGTTACGGGATTGGGGTTTCAAGATGTCTGGCCGCTTTTGTAGAACAGAATTCGACCGAGAATGGGATTTTATGGAATCAGGCCTTGGCCCCTTTTGAAGTCTTAATTTCTCCTCTTTTGATGGAGGTCGGAGAAATTGTAGAGGCAGCAGAAAAATTATATAACGACTTAAAATTAAAAGGGATGGATGTTCTTTTGGATGACCGCAAAGAACGACCGGGGGTTAAGTTTAAGGATGCAGATTTGATTGGTTTTCCCATTCAAGTGGCCCTGGGGCAAAAATTTCTTGAGACCCGTTCTCTCGAGGTTCATATCCGCCCCAGGCAAAAGGTTGAACACATTCCGATGGATTCAATCGTTTCTTACCTTGAGGGAATGATTCGAAGTCTGTAATGTAGAAAGCATGCGAACTTGACAAAAGAGAATAACTGTAATAGATTTTATTACAGGAGCAAGTATGAGACAGACCATTACGATTAGCATTCCTAAAAATATCAAGAAGGCCTTAGATCACTTGGTTTCGGAAGAAGGGGTTTCAAGAAGCGATGTGGTGCGGGATTCTTTGCGAGACTACCTTTTCGTTCATCAGTTTCGATCTCTTCGATCTAAGATGATGACCCAGGCTCGTGAGAAAGGGATTTATACGGACGAAGATGTTTTTAATAAAGTTTCATAAACCTTCTGTTTTGCCTCGTAACGCTTATTCTTCTTTTTTTGTTCATTGAACTTCAGTATTGAGGTTCAATATATTCCTTAGGGGTACGGCTTGAGAATTGTTTTTGATACCCATGTTCTTATCGCAGCTTTTATTTCTAAAGGGGCTTGCTCTGAGCTTTTTGAACACTGTGCTCGTCGCCATCGTTTAGTGAGTTCAGATTTTATTTTAGGAGAATTCAGTCGAAATCTTGTCAAAAAATTTGGGATTTCCTCATTACAGGCTTCTAAGGCGATAAGACTTTTAGAAAGTCGAATAGAGAAGGTCATTCCTTTATCTCTGGAAACAAGTGCATGCCGAGACTCATCGGATATTCACGTGATCGGCACAGCTCTGGCAGGTCAATGTCATTGCCTTGTTACAGGGGATAAAGATTTGCTTGTTTTGAAAAAGTTTCGCCATGTAGATATCATAAGTCCCTCAGGTTTTTGGAAGTATGAAAGTGGGGTATAAAAAAGGATTGAATATTTTTTTGACTTCCTTGTTTGCATGAACCCAAATAATTCTCTTGATCCGGTACTTCTTCCTTAATCTCTCAATCACCTCCGGCAATGTCTTTCCTTCAAAGGTGTTCCCTGGATATACACCCAATCCCAGAGGAATCCCTTCCTGATCAATCCACAATCCCAGCACCCCTTGTGTGCAATCATTCCTCTTTTCCTTATCATTCGCATCTGACCGAAGATCAAATTTTAATACTGCCATCGGGACTTTCTAGAATCCCTTTGGCAAAATCAGCTTTTTTAAAAATCATGAGAACTTTTGGCTGGAAAACTGAAGTATGACCCAATCCTGTCGGATAAAACTCAAAGATAGATATTTTCTTTATTTTAGGATATAATTAAAAAACTTTTCTCACAAAGAGAGAAGGACAATTCAACCATGTTCAACAAGGAGGAAAATATGAAAGGCCGTTGTCCGCTGTGTAAGATTTTTGGGCTTCTTTGTATGATTGGGGCTGTAAATTGGGGATTAATTGGTGCTTTTAATTTCAATTTGGTGGCAAAGTTGTTGGGAGATATGACGCTGATCAGCCGTGCAGCGTATATCCTGGTGGGGATTTCAGGGTTATTGGGCTTGATTGGTTTTGTTAAAGAATGCCCTGCTTGTTGTAAAAAAACGGGTGATTCTGGAAAATAGTTTAATAAAATAAAAAAAGGAGTAGTTCGATGAAAAGCTTTTTTAAAGCAGGTTTAGCGATGTTTTTGGCATTAGGGATCGGTTTATCATCACAAACTTTTGCCGATGATAATAATCAAGATCCAGGTCCAGGGGTCGAGAATTCTAATCCGACAGATCCCATTGTGGGTCCTCAAGGAAATAAACCTCCCATGGAACAATGGCTTGATGACACCGGTCGTAGAGCGGAGTTTGATACCGATGGAGATGGGAAACTGAATATTCAAGAAAGAGCCAGTGCTTGGAAGGCCTATTTACAGGAAAATCCACCTCAACGTCCTCAAGGTCAAAATCCATTAGGCCAGAGATTGGGTGGAGGGAGTCGTCCTCCTTTCAAGAGACCGAATCCCCCGATGTTTCAAGCCCCCCAACCTCCTCAAGGAGATGGAGAGAATACTCAAGATCAGGGAACTCAGAACTAAACTGAGCGTTGGTTTTTTAGTTTCAAATGGGGTCTCTTGAAATGTGACTACTATCAATCGCATTCAGGAGGCCCTTTTATTTAGGCCCATGTTATGGAATTTTCTAAAACCAAGATTAAAATATGTCCGAGGTGTAAACGCTCCTTTTCTTGTCAACAGGAAGAGGGATGTTGGTGCTCAAAATTGAAGTTCTCTAAGGAGATTCTCGAAAAAATTCGTGCGGCTTATTCCGATTGTTTATGTGAGTATTGTTTAAAGGGGCTTTTAATAAGTTCTCATAGTAAGAATGACCAACTTCCCTTATAATAAACCCCTTAGAAAGGGGTTTTATGCATCAAACAAAAAATAAAACCAACATGGTCTGGATCGATATGGAAATGACCGGACTTGATCCGGAAAAGGAACGGATCATTGAAATTGCAACGCTCATTACCGATAAAGATTTAAATCTTTTAGGAGAAGGACCCAATTTGGTGATTCATCAGGATGCGAAAGTTTTGGATGGAATGGATGAGTGGAATCAAAAGCATCATAAGAAGTCGGGCTTGTTAGATCAGGTTAAAAATTCCCAAATGACGGTCAAAAAGGCTGAACGATTGACGTTGGGTTTTATTAAGAAATTTTGTCTTCCTAAAAAATCACCGCTTTGTGGAAATGCCGTTCATCATGATCGCCGATTTTTAATGAAGTATATGCCCTCTTTGAGCCATTATCTTCATTATAGGCATGTCGATGTGAGTACACTCAAAATCCTTATTCATGGCTGGTACCCTCAGGATAAAAAGAAATTTCCTAAAAAATCGGATGCTCATCGTGCTTCAGATGATATTCGCCGATCGATTGAAGAACTACGCTTTTATCAAAAGAATTATTTTATTCAACAGTGAAAAAAAGGGGTGAGTCGTGAGGGGTGAGTCGTGAGTAAAAAATAAACTTTTTTAAATCTTATGAGATTTTATTGTGTTTTATTTTTGATGATTGAATTCCTTATTCTCTTTAGTCTTCAAAGCCCCGCAGGTCAAAATTCTGATGAAGTTTCTTTTGATGATGTCTATGATCAGGGAGCACAGTGGGTTGAAGACCCTGTGCCGGACGAAATTCTTGAAGAAATTCAAATTCCTTCCAAAGAGGATTGGAGGATTTTCTGGAGAGAGGTAGAGCGGGTCCTTCATTCTTAAAACATTGAGGACTTTGGCTGCGTATAATGCAGGGGCGGGTAGGGTGGCAGAGCTTCTTAAGAAGCGTCATGCCCATACGTTTGATACCATTGAAGATGATTTGCCTTTGGAAACACAGATGTATGTACCAAAAGTTTTGGCGATTGTGTCCTTACGTGAGAACATGGATTTGGAGAATATAAAATGATTCAGGAAATAGGTTTAGTTGCAGCAGTGATATTGCCGTTATGGAATGTTCCACTGATTGTTCGTATCATCAAAAGAAAATCCTCCAGGGATATGAGTCTTTACTGGGCAGGGGGCGTTTGGATCTGCCTTGTTTTGATGGCCCCCTCTGGTTTTGTTACTGGAGATAGGGTCTGGCGGGTATTTAATGTGGAAAATTTTTTCTTTTTTAGTTGTGTTCTTATAACCATTCTTATTTATCGTAAACGCTGATGATTTCATTATGCCAGCCCAACTTCAGATTAAAAATGCTTTTAAACAATACGGTCCTCGTGTCATCTTCGATGATGTCAATGCCTCTTTTTCTACGGATCAAAAGATAGGTGTCATTGGGAGAAATGGGGCAGGGAAGTCTACGCTTTGTAAAATGATTACGGGTCAAGAAGAGATGGATCAGGGCAATCTTTGTAAGAGTTCAGATCTTCGCTTGAGTTATCTTGAGCAGCATGATGCCTTTGATCCCCAAGAAACCGTGCTCGGTTTTCTGACACGCTATACCCAAAAAGAGGAATGGGAATGTGCCAAAATGGCATCCCGATTTCATCTCAAACATACGTCTCTTAATCTTCCCATTGGAAATTTACCAGGCGGGTATCAGACGCGAGTTAAACTTGCGGCCATGCTCTTACCAGAGCCTAATTTTCTGATTCTGGACGAACCTACGAATTATTTAGATTTAAATACGCTGATTCTATTAGAGAATTTTTTGCTCAATTTTGACGGAGGATTTTTGATTGTTTCTCATGACCGGGAATTTTTGAAAAGAACTTGTACCCATACCTTAGAGGCAGAAAATGGGAATTTGGTTTTTTATCCAGGCAACGTGGAGGATTATTTAATGTTTAAAAGTGACCAAAAAAACCAAATTGTGAGCTATAACAAGACAGTTGAGACGAAAAAAAAGCAGTTACAGAACTTCGTCGATCGTTTTAAGGCGAATGCTTCAAAGGCGGGCCTTGCTCAATCAAAAATGAAATTGATTGAAAAGCTTCAAACGATTGAGGTGGGTCGTTCGGCCGGTCACGTGAGAATTAGAATTCCTCCAGTTGATCAAAGGCATGGCGTTGCCTTGAAATGCCACGACCTTGCCATTGGTTATCCTGAAAAGCTGGTAGCAGACTCGATCAACTTTGATATTGATCGAGGTTCCCGCGTGGCGGTATTGGGGGAGAATGGACAGGGTAAAACAACTTTTTTAAGGACGTTGGCGAATGATCTTTCTCCAAAATCTGGAGAATACCGCTGGGGCAATCATTCCAAAATTGCTTATTATGCCCAGCATGTGTTGAGCATGCTTGATTCTGAAGACACAGTCTATCACCACCTCAAAAAAATGGGAGCTGAGGGAGTCACCCATCAAGATTTATTAGATCTTGCCGGGAGCTTTCTTTTTAAAGGAGATGAAGTTGAAAAAAAGGTTGCGGTGTTAAGTGGAGGAGAACGAGCGAGATTGTGTCTGGCAGGACTTTTGGTGAGTAAGAGCAATATTTTGTTATTGGATGAGCCGACCAATCACCTTGATTTTGAAACGGTGGAGGCCTTGGGAAATGCCCTCCATAAATATCATGGCACCGTCTTTTTTATTAGCCATGACCGTACCTTTGTTCACTTAGTTGCGACCCAAATTCTTGATGTTAAGCGTGGTAAAATTGTGCGTTATCCTGGGAAATACGATGAATATGTCTATGCCCTTGAAAAGAACGCTAGGCAAGAATTCAATGAGGAGGAAGAGGAGGATCAAGAACAGGATGCCTCAAAAGAGATAAAACCTATTTCTGAGATTTCAAAATCTTCATCTCTTCCTCAAGAGGGAAAAATTGAATCACAGCCATCTCTAACGTATCTTGAAAGAAAGTCGATAAAAGCAGAAATTAAAAAACTAGAAAAGCGTCTTCAAGGGATTGAGGAAAATTTAAATGGACATCGCAATGAAAAGGAATCCATTTTAAAACAATTTGCTGAGAATCCTAGCAGTTGGACGAGAAAACTCAATGATCATCTTGTTATTGTAGGTAAGCTCATTGAGGAACAAGAAACAATCTGGTTAAACCTTCAGGAAAAATTTGAAAAATTGAAAAATGTTTTGGGAAATGAAAAGGGATAACGATCTAAATTTCTCCTCTAACTGCAGAGCGTAAATTCTTTTTCTCCTGTCGCTTCTCCTTATCAACTCGAATCTTCATTTTGAGTTTGCGAGATCTTCTTTTTTTCTGTTTTCGGATTTTATGACGTTCTTTTTCTTGGGCCGAGTGAATTCCCAGAAGCTCTTTTTCAATTTTTTCACAAAGCCTTTTGCGAGCTAAATAGCGATTGAGCCCTTGAGATCGCTCTTCCTGACATTTAATTCTTGTCTTGCTAGGAAGATGGATGAGAACAACACAGCTGGAAACTTTATTGACGTTTTGACCCCCTCGCCCTTGAGATCGGACAAACTGTTCTTCCAGATCAGACTCCAAAATGCCCAAGGCCTTCATTTTCCTTTCGAGCGCTTCTATTTTTTCTTGAGAGACGGGGAAGGGCATCTTAAGACTCCTATAAAAACGCTCTTATTTTTTGGGCGGTTTGGGCAAGTTCTTCTTGGGGAGTTGGCTTTGCGTTGAGGAAATTCAGTTCTCCTCGAACGCCTAGAATAGGAATTAAATGAACATGGGCATGTCGGACTTCCATTCCATAAATCATCACCCCAATTTTCTCACAGGGAATGGCTTTTTGAATCGCATGGGAAACTCTTTTCGAAAAAATCATAAGCCCAGAAAGAAGTTCGTCCTCCAGGTCAAAAAAATAGTCAATTTCTTGCTTGGGAATGACGAGGGTATGCCCCGGGTTGATCGGTTTAATTTCTAAAAATGAAAAATATTTTTCATCCTCCAAAATTTTATGACAAGGGATTTTCCCTTGAATGATTTGGGTAAAAATAGAGGGCATAGAGACAACCTTTTTATATTATTTTATGTTAGATTTAGATTTCAGGAGCTATTATAGCACGAGAGGATCAGCATCGAGGAACAGAGACATCACTAACCTCAACCAGGTTTAATTTATGAATAAGACGACCCGTATTTTGTGCTGGAATGTAAATGGGATTCGAGCCGTTCAGAAGAAGGGCTTTCTCAAATGGTTGGATGAGGAATCTCCGGACATTTTGTGCATTCAAGAAACCAAGGCTCATCCAGATCAATTAGACGCACTTCTTCATCCTCCGGGCTATCAAGTTTATTTTAATTCGGCTGAACGCAAGGGCTATAGTGGGGTCGCGACCTTCACGCGTCAGGAACCCAAAATTGTAAAAACAGGATTTGGGATCCCGCAATTTGATCGTGAAGGAAGAGTGCTTTTAACAGAGTATTCAGATTTTACCCTTTTAAATATTTATTTCCCGAATGGAAAGCGTGATGAGATCAGGCTTCAATACAAATTAGATTTTTATGAAGAAACTTTACGATTTGTTGAAAAGTTAAAGAAGAAGGGCAAGCCGGTAATTATTTGTGGGGATTATAATACGGCTCATCAGCCGATTGATTTAGCTCGTCCCAAGGCCAACGAGAAGATTTCAGGATTTTTGCCCATTGAACGAGCCTGGCTGGATCGATGGATTGAAAAGGGACAAGTCGATATTTTCCGAAAATTTTCTTCTCTCCCTGATCAATATACGTGGTGGGATATGCAGACACGGGCTCGAGATCGAAATATAGGCTGGAGAATTGATTATCATTTTGTTACAGAAAATTTAGTACCCGCTGTTAAAAATGCTTCTATTTTATCTCAAGTTCAAGGTTCCGACCATTGTCCCGTCAGTCTTGAGTTAGCCTGAAAAAGCTCTTTCTTGCTATTCACATTCAGAAAAGGTTTTTGGTTTTGAGTCGCGATCACTTTTTTTTCTGGGATGGATTCTAAAAAATCAATCATGGACAATTGATCTTTATTCATTCTCTCGAAAAGGGTGTGGGAAAGAGCGGGTTCATAAAGGCCTGGAAAGGGTTGAAGAAAACCCTCAGGATGACGAAAGACAGTTATTTTATTTTTCACTTGATGAGAACTCATCAGTGTGAGGAGGCTTTCAAGTGTGACCTCAGGCATGTCACAAGTGAGGACGAGAAGGGACGTGTTTTCAAATATTCGACACGCCGTATAGAGACCTCCTAGCGGGCCTTTCCCAGGAATGAGATCTTGCTCGGTTCTGCATTTTAAGAAGGAATAATTTTGAGTTTCGTTGATGATGATGCAGGATTCAAGATAAAGTTTTTTTAGGATTCTCTCGGCATGTTCCAGCAGCGTGATTCCCTTCCATTTTGCAAATGCCTTATCCTCACCGAAACGGCGACTTTTGCCACCTGCCAGGATGATGCCTTGAATTTTCATGGTTGTCGCCATAAACGTTTGTGGTCACCCGAGATGAATGAAAATAAGCTGTTAATTCAAAATTTAAAAATCAAAATGCAAAATGACATATTAAAATTCAAAATTTCTAATGCTATTGCAAGGGAAACATTTTAAATTTTGATTTGTCATTTTGATTTTTGATATGAAAGTCGGGCTCATTTTGTAGTCGCCCCATTTATGGGGCTGCCGTGTGCCCCTTGCATGGATTGCCCGATGAATCGGGCGACTACAAAAAAAAACACGATGGGGAGAACTTTCATCACACACGATGATCTCGAAAGATCATTAAAATTGGTATTTGATTTTTGGATTTTCATAGTTGGCAGGGAGAAACCCATTCACTGGTTCCGTCCATGTAAACTTCTTTTTTCCAGATGGGAACAGTTTTTTTTATCTCTTCTAAAATCGCTCTACAAGCAGAAAAGGCCTCTGGCCGGTGAGCTGAGGAAACCATGATTACAAGGGCCAACTCACCTACCTCAAGCCACCCAATTCTGTGAACCACCCTCACGTCTTCGACTGAAAAATTTTTTTGGGCTTGCTCAATGATGGAGTGGATTTCTTTTTCAGCCATTTCCGGATAGCATTCGTAAAAAAGTTTTTGGACGCTCTTCCCTTCATCATGATTCCTAACAATCCCTATGAAAAGAACCATGGCTCCGCAAGAGAGAGGGATGGATGTTCTAAGAACCTTTTCTAAACGGATCGGCTCCTGGGTAATAAATTTGAAATTTGAAATTTGAAATTTGAAATTTTCCATCCTATCCTCCGGCCACAGGGGGAAGAAGAGCCAAAGTATCTTGATCCTGAAGCCTCTCGTCTCCTTGGGCCCAATTTTCATTGAGGCCGTAAAGAAGGGGGAGAGAAGCCAAAGATTTTAGCCTAGATTCTTCAAAGAGAATTTTTAACGCTTCATCAATGGTCATAGCCTCAGGCAAATCAAGGATACGCTTGTCTTGACCAAAGATATCTCTAAGTTGTGCAAAGAAAAGAACTTTTACTTTCATTTAGGATGGCCCCCTCTTATAGATTCTAACCCCTCCATCTCCCCTTTGAAAAAAAGGGGAGGGCACCCCACGTTTCCATGGGGGAGTAAATCAACCGTTACCCTTTCTCCCTTTTTAAGGATCCGATTTTGGGGCTCGACTAAAATCAAACTGTTTGCAGCGTGTAATGAAGAAATCATGTGCGAACTCTGATGTTGAAGTGGTATCACTGTTGTTTTCCCATGATTTTCCAGAGTCATTGCTTTTAGAAAGAGAACTTTACTGGGATCCGCCTGAATATCTTTTTCAAGAATGGCTTTTTGTCGGGGGAGAGAGGCGTTTTGAAACCCTGACATGCGAGAGAGAACGGGATAAATATATTCATAAAAGCAGGTGAAAACAGCGGCAGGATTTCCTGGAAGGCCAAAGATAAGCTTATCACTTTTTCTTCCAAAGAAAAGGGGTTTGCCTGGTTTTTGAAGGACTTTCCAGAAAAGAGAGCGAACATTCAGTTCCTTTAAAACATCTTTCACAAAATCATAGTCTCCCGTAGAGACTCCACCGGTGAGAATGACAACATCATTTTGAGCAAGTGACTGTTGAATTGTTTTTTTTAGAGCATGAGGCTCATCTTTTACCGTTTTGACGAAAGAAGGGTGGATCCCCATCATTTGAAGTGCAGATGAAATCATCCAGGAATTGCTATCATAAATTTTTCCAGGGCTTAATTTCTTCCCAACAGGAACAAGCTCGCTTCCTGAAACGATGAGAGCGACCTCAGGTTTTTTAAAGACTTTTATACTTTCTTTTCCCAGCGAGGATAAAATCCCCAGGGTTGCGGGATGAATGTAAGAATTTTTATGGAGGAGGAGGGTCCCTTTTTTAACTTCTTCTCCCCGGTAACGGATATTTTTTCGTTGAGGCATGAATTGATCCATCACGAGATGATTTTGTTTAACATCAGCATTTTCCTGGGCAAGAACGGTATTGGCTCCCTTTGGAATCATGGCCCCTGTCATGATTCGATAAGTCCCTAATTCTTTGAGATCTTTGAGTGGATCTCCAGCCTTGATTGTTCTAACGATTTTAAGTCGGACGGGTTTTTCAGCGCTTGCGGTTTGTGTGTCCTCGGATCTGAGTGCAAAGCCATCCATGGCAGAGTTGTCCCAGAGGGTTAGCGCAGTCAAGAGATGGGTATCAACATGGCCCCATTTGAGATGTCCCAGAAGTCCTGAAACTGAGTTAACAAAAATAAAGCAACTTGCACAGGCGCCTGCTTCTTTTAATTCAACCCATCGCATCATGAGAAGGAGAGGGCTTAAGAAAATTCCGCCACCGATCCCTAAAAGTCCGGAGATAAAGCCAAGCCCTCCTCCCAAAGGGAGGCCCAGGAACCAAGTTTTTTTCCAGGAAACAGGCATTGTATTTTCAAATTTTTTTTCAGAAATAAACATACGTAGGGCCACAGCCAAGAGGGCAAGCCCCAGTAAAAAAGAAAAAAGTTCTTTTGAAATGGAGATGGATCCACCGAAATAGGCCAACGGAATCGACGTCACCATAAAAGGTATGAGGATACGAAATCGGAAATAACCTGCACGATAATGGTTCCAGAATCCAGCGCCTACGACCATGAGATTACATATCAGTGCCGTAGGTGGAATATTTTGATAGGGAAGTCCGGTCAAAACGAGAATAGCCAAATAAGACGAACCCCCTCCAAAGCCTACCATCGAATAGGAAAAGGCGATGATAAAGAATACGATAGGAAGCCAAAAGGTGAGATGGTTCATACGCATACTTTCATTTTGTTGCGAAAACAAATCCAAAATTCTGAACAAATCCAAAATCCAAAAATCAAAATGCAAAATGACAATGCAAAATTCAAAAATTTTCCAGCGCTATTGTGAGGGAAGTATTTTAAATTTTGATTTGTCATTTTGATCTTTGATTTTTGGATTTTGATTTCATCAATGCCCTAAACCTCTCATCATTTTGTAGCCATGTAAAATAGACGGAAAAATCGCATTCAGGCCTTCACGTACCCCATTGGAAGATCCCGGGAGGTTTACGATGAGTGTATTTCTCTTTTGTCCTGCAAGACCTCGAGAGAGCATGGCGTAAGGGGTACGCTTTTGTCCGTAAGAACGTGCGGCTTCCATGATCCCAGGGATTTCACGATCGATAATTTCTTTTGTAGCTTCTACGGTAACATCTCTAGGGCCTAGCCCTGTTCCTCCGGTTGTTAAAATGAGATGAATATCCTGTTCGCAGAGTTCTTTCAATTTTTCTAAAATAAGATTTTTGTCATCGGGGAGGATGATATAGCTTGGATGAATCCCGTAACTTTCGAGTTTTTCTTGAATGATTCTCCCAGAGGTATCTTGACGCGTTTTCTTAAATGTTCCATCAGAGGTAACAATAATTGCAGCGGAGAAATTTTTGGGAATCACCTCTTTAAAATCTGTTTTTCCTCCTTTTTTCTCAATCAATTTTGTTGAAATAATTTCCATCTCTTGATCAATGGCTTTGAGCATATCATAAAGGGTTAAGGTTGCAATCGAAGCAGCTGTCAGAGCCTCCATTTCAACCCCTGTTTTCCAAATGGCTTGAACCGAGGCTCTCACGACAATTTGTTTCTCCTGGACATCAAACTCAATTTCCACAAAGTCAATGGGAAGGGGATGACAATAGGGAATCAATTCCGAAGTTTTTTTTGCAGCTGTGATTCCCGCTATTCTTGCAACCGCGAGCACATCTTTTTTAGGAACGTCATTTTGGAGAAGTCGCTGAATGGTTTCTGGTCTAGCCACAATCGTGCTAGAGGCCGTTGCTACCCTAAAGGTATCTATTTTATCTGTAACAGATTTCATCCGCCAATGCTCCGAATATAAGGCATTTCGTCTAAAGCTAAGGGAACGCCGTCCCTATCTTGAAAGGGCTGGTCATAGAAGAGGGGGTTCCCCCTGGGTTTTATTTTTACGGCGTGCAAGACCGCCGCAATGATTTCTTCATCAGGCCGATTTTCCTTCAAAAGTTCTTTTAAAGAAACTTCCTCATGAGAAAAAAGACATGGACGAATTTTCCCATCGCTTGTCAGTCTTAAACGCGAGCAGCGATCACAAAAAGGTTCCGTTAAAGAGGCAATGAATCCCAATTTTCCCTTGCCATTTCGAATGTGAAAGGTTTGGGCAACATTGTCTCCTCTTTGAAAATCCTCTGCCAAATCATATTTCTCTTTCACGAGACTTCGAACTTGAGCCATCGGCATGAAAAGATTTTTCTGCCAGTTTGAACCGCAAAGCGGCATGAATTCTAAGAAACGAATCTCCAAGGGATAGTCAAAGGCCAAACTCACAAAGTTAAGAATTTCATGATCATTCACACCCTTCAGGACCACCATGTTTAATTTTAGAGGGAATGCCTCTTCAAGGGCACCCATGATGGAGCGAAGAACAGCCTCATCATCATGGGTGCGCGTCACTTTCCTGAAGCTGACGGCCTCCAAACTATCGAGGCTGATGTTGATCCGGTCTAGCCCCGCTTGTTTGAGAGGCTTGACAAACGTCGAGAGCCGGCTCCCATTGGTTGTTAACGAGAGATCCTTAATCCTTCCAATTTCTTTAATGCCTCTCACAATATCAAGAATGTCTTCCCTTAAGAGTGGCTCACCTCCCGTCAGTCGGACCCGCTCAATACCCAGGCGACTCATAATCTGGACCAGACGGACGATTTGGGTTCCCGTGAGGATATCATGAGCTGGCAAAACGGGCAACCCTTCTTCAGGCATGCAGTAAAGGCAGCGAAAGTTGCAGCGGTCGGTTAAAGAAATTCTGAGATAGTTAACGCGCCGACCGAAGGGGTCGGTCAATCTATGAGGATAGACCATTTTTTCTTCTCCTTTGCAATTCACCCCGACGTTACGTCGGGGATCGGGAGGCGCTTACGTTTCCGCCAAAGCGCCCTCGGTCTGATTCCCATATCCTTATCTTTATAAGAGACTTAGGAAATCAGACTCGGAGATTTGCTTTCTATTTTTCTTCTTTTTCTTCGGACTTTACGTCTTTCTCAACGTCTTTCAGACCCTTTTTAAAAAGTCTTATCCCCTGTCCAATCGACTTGGCTAACTCAGGGATTCTTTTCGGGCCAAAAAGAATAAGAAGAATCGTCAAAACGATGAGAATTTCTGTCCAACCTATTCTTCCGAACATAAGGTTCCTTTCCCAGACTTAAATCAGGATGCTAAAACACCTGCAAATAAAGTTTTATGATCAAAATCATAAAATTTTATCTTCTGTTGTCCTGAGATCTACCATCCAAACAGCTGGAGTATCGTTCACTGTCCGGCATGCGATTTCACACATCCCGCAACCGTCGCAGATCAATGGGATGATCATCGGTCTTAGATCCTTTATCTCAATGGCTCTGTCACGATGCGGACAGGCCACATAACAAAGCTGACAATTCAATCCCGCCCAAGCCAGACAACGGCTGACATCAATTCTGGCAATTTTGGGCTTATTTTCTTTCGACTTTGAACTTTGAGCGAATTCGTTTGTAACAGATCTCAATTCATTCAAGAAAAACTGAGGAAATGATTTAAAAAATTCACGGCGACTCGTCAAAAAATCAGGCAGTTTCATGTATAACCCTCGCCTTGGATAAATACAGCTCAAAACATTGCCGGCAAATGCTGGAAGACAAAAGCCACTCAGGAAAGTCTTTTCTAATTTCATTGATAACCAAGGTTTTTTCTTCTAATTCCTCCCAATTGAACTTGTCAAGATATGGAAATCCACACAATGAGCAGTGAAAACTCTCCCGTCGCCCTGGTTTCCCAGATTCAGCCTCTTTTGCAACCTGTATCAATTCACCCTGAGTCAGCGACCGACTGCTGAAGAGATTTTGAAATACATTCTCTTGTTTTCCATCACTCCAGGAAGAAAAGGCTTTGTTGAAACTTGCTCGCAGTTCATCTGGAGTTATATGAGAAAAGTGACCCGCCCCAATAATGCGCTTTGTGATATAAATATTCCACAAAAGGCGAAAACGATCACGCGCGAGGTCATTTTCCACTTCACAAAATCCCCCTAGATCAGCATCCGTAGAATATTGAAAAGAGGGATCCAGCATATCGGAGATATGAAACAGTTCATGGCGCAAGAAAGACTCGAAAAAAAGAAGATTTTCTAGTCCAACAATCCGAAGACCCAAAAGGACCGTCTTTAAATTTCCATCTACATATAGTTGAGCACCCTCTCCTTTTCGATTCCACACCGTCTTAACAAATAAAAGCATGCTTGAGTCATTCAGTAGATGAAATTCTGAAATCACATTCTCAAAAATGAAACGCAATCCCAGCTTTGAAAAGAATTCTTCAAAGAAACTATGGAATTTTTTTTCTCTCTCAAGGCCTTGGAAATGTTCGTAGATTTGGATTCTTTGAAGGTGGAACGAGTCCACAATGGGCTGATCCCCTCTTTTCTCAAGGGAACGAATCCCAATAAATACCGCTTCTTCAATAAAAGAGGGCTCGAACTTTAAGTTCATGACCTTTATGTTCCAAGACTGTATTGATTCATATGTCCAGGCTGCTCAAAAAGAGCCAGTTTCAAGGCGCGTGCAAGCGACCGCGGAGGCGTACGTTTGATGGTACGCCGCACAAGGGAGCGCAGCACGCAACGCAGAAAATGGCCTTTTTCAGCAGCCTGCCAAACAAGAAACGCATCCCGTCTCCAGCTTCTCTTGTATCCTGCGAATAGGTAAATCTCTCGGGCCAGGGTTCACGTCTGATTTTTCGCAATCACTCACAATGAAACAAAAAGCAAACTCAGCAATAGAATGCATCAATCCAATACCCACAGAATTGGAAAGACGAACCGTAAGGCCAGGCAGCCACCGTCCCAGATGGTTTTCCAGGAAGCTCTTTGCAGCATCTCGACAAACAAAAGCCTTCTCTTCACCGTGATTCTCTAGCGCATACGCAGTCTTATAAAGGAGGTAATACATAAATTCGCATTCCGAAGAGACGTGATCTACTCTTTCGCGTGCAGTGTCGGCCGCCTTCA
Organism: Chlamydiota bacterium; assembly: GCA_016178055.1. NCBI lineage: Bacteria > Pseudomonadati > Chlamydiota > Chlamydiota bacterium. The sequence continues at coordinate 34,797 of JACOUC010000030.1, forward strand.
GGCCAAAGGCTTGATAAAAAGCTGAAATATCGGAGAGTTCCTGAGGTTGACGATGACTGTGTTCCTCCCCATACTCTAATTCATAGGCAGGGACTTTCCCACATGCGGTATGTCCAAAAGTTCTTTCGTAATGTTGAGTCCATTCTTCGTCACTTGACGCATGAAGTTGTTCCAACAGGGACTTCAAAATATTTTTCAGTTCATTGGCTCGTGGAATACGCGCAACGTCTAACCAATGTTCCCAATTTGAACCCGTCTCACTTACAAACGCCCGACCGAGGCCTGAGCTGGGATGTCTAAACAAAGAGGCTAGAAGCTGATAGAAAAAACTCCTTCCCAAGAGCTCGTCAATTTCAGATAGAGTTTTGATGTTTGTCGGGCCGGACATAAAACGGTTCCTCCACTTGTGTTCGAATGATTTCACTTCCCTCTTGGTTAAAGCCGATGACGGTATCGTTATACATCTTAAAGGGCTTTCCATGAATTTCTGTTTCATAGACCTTCGGGCCTTCTTCTATTTCATAGCGAAAAATAATCTTGTTCGTTTTTCTGAATAGCTGAAGGACCGCCAAAAGTTCACGGTCAGGGACTTTGTAAGATTCGATAGCCTGATCCACGCCCGGACCGAACATTTGCGCTAGATAGCTCCTGGGCACCCAGCGCGGCGGGATATAGTAGCCATTAGGCTGAGTCCCAAATTGAGGATAAAGGGGGAGCGCCACCTTGGCAATCTTCACCAAATAATAAATGGGGTTATAACGGTCTTGGGCCCACTCGCCATCCTCCCCCATCTTCACAAGTCCTTGAAGCCGGATCTGGCCAATGCAGGCCGCCATGCAGCGGGTTTCCAGAGGTTGACCATTTGATTCTGGATCCTTCCCTTCGAGGCGAGGGAAACATCCAATACATTTTTCTGTGACGCGTGTGGTGGGCCGATACATGGCCTTTTTATAGGGACAGGCCTCAACACACTTGCGATAGCCCCGGCAGCGTTCTTGATCTACCAAAACAATACCGTCTTCGGGCCGCTTGTAAATGGCATTGCGCGGGCAGGCCGCCAAACACCCGGGATACGTGCAATGATTGCAAAGCCGGGCCAAATAAAAAAACCAAGTCTTGTGAACGGGAAGAGAGGTCCCTTCCGTATCGTAGGTGTCGGGCTTTCCTGGCCTTGAGACCGCTGTGTCCTCATATATATTTGGGAAACGCCACTCCTCATCTGTCGGTAGATAACCCAAAACCCTCTGGGGTTCAGCTCCAATATTTTTTTGAGCGGCCTCGAAAATCGTCTTTCCCTCGAAAATATCGCCCCTCCATTTCTGAGCACCCGGGTTGGCCTGCTCCAATAGATTCAACAATTTGACATCCCAGAATTGGGGATAGCCACCGTAAGGTTTTGTCTCTACATTGTTCCACCACATGTATTCCTGCCCTTTGGAAAAGGTCCAGGTCGTCTTGCAAGCGAATGAGCAAGTTTGACAAGCGATGCAGCGGTTTAAATTAAATACGAAGGCAAACTGTCGCTGAGGGTAGTGTCCCACATGAGGATATTCCATCTTGCGATTTAATTGCCAGTTGAATACCTGACTCATATTTCTTTTCCTCTATCTTCTGTCTTCTGTCTTCTGTCTTCTGTCCTCTGTCTTCTGTCTTCTGTTTTAGGCTGCCACATTCTTATTGCTTCTTGGATCACAGATAGCACAAATGAATCTCCCTTTTGACGCCACACAAGATGCGGCCCCAGATAAAAGGGATTTCTAAACATCGCCAGGAGCTTTTCCTCGTTCCAGCCATCGCGGGCGAATTCCTCCGCATAACAAAGTGCCATATCTCGAACTTCAGCTTCACTCTGGAGAGAGAATTCAACTCCGACCATTTCCATAGGATCTTCAGGATCCAGTTCTTTGTTCACATGAAAATCCCCACGTTCGCAAATTTGTAGTCGCCCCATTTATGGGGCGCCTTACCCCTGGCATGAATTGCCCGATGAATCGGGCGACTACACAAGCTTGAACAATTTGTGAGCCATGGCTCATGAATATTTCACCATTCCTCACTCTCCTCCCCGCCCATCTTTATAAATCCTCCGTCCAGATACTTTTTCATGAGTTCGTTTTCGCTCGAGGGAGTAAAGCCCGTTGTCGCGGGCTTCCAAATTCCAATGCCCCCCAGCCCTCCGTCCTCGGCTTTTGTAATCCGAACCAGGGCCTCCTTGGGAACAGTGTTCACCGCGTGATTATCTGATTCTCCTCCAAAGATAAATGAGAGGTTAACCTTGGCCTTATGAAATAAGGTGTCCGTCTGATGCATCGGCATATGCCAATTGCGTGTCACACTCTGCTGGGATCCATAGCGGTAATTCGCCTGATAGGCGCCCCCTTCAGAGAGCGCTCTTTTGTCGGCCCGAGTCTCATGCGCCTTTACAGATTTTTCTGTCGCGATATAAGTCCCGTGCTTCATCATCACGGTATTGTAGGGAAAAGCTGGGTTATACTTCACTCGCAGCATGAGCCGAGCCACTTTATAAAATGGGTCGCTCGGCTTAGCACCTACATAGGGCCGATCTGCTGGATTTGCATCCACATAAACGTAATCCCCGTCATTGATGCCAAGATCTCTGGCCGCTTCAGGATTCATATGAATTTGCTGTTCGCCGACACCGGGCGTACGCTTGTCCATACGATACGGGTCCCCAAAATTCGAATCCCAAATTTCATGCCAATCTACATTGCTCCATAAAGAATGCACCCTGTGACGGCTTTTGGGTGTCAGGCAATAAAACTTAAAGCCCCGCTCCCAAAGAAAATTCTTCGTTTGCTTTACCTTCTCCCAAGGAAGCTTGACGTTTCGTACCGTTCGCTCATCCCAATGTTGAGCTGTTTGGGCAATGCCGTAGTCATTGGGCCGAACAAAAGGGTTTGAACTGACAATCACGTTTGGAAGAAAAGGCGTTGCCTCCGGTCCCTCTCGATGAACAATGAAGTTCTCCCCATATTCGATGGCTTCGGGAACATCCGTATAGGCGTTTAAACGACCTGTATCGGTGAAGAATGGCTGGTCTTCATGAACTTGTTCCCAAAACGGAACTCTGGGGTACGTTCTAAAGAGCATCAAAGCCCCGCCCGGGGGCCCGTAAATGCCAGCCATGATGTCTTCGAGTTTGTATCCCGCCGTCGTTGTAGAGGTATCAAGAAGTCGCTGAATGTAAACTTCCCGCTGGCCCTCCAGTGCAAATTTCCAATAATCGTAGAATCGAATATCCCCAGTAAGCTCTCCCAGTTTTTCCGCGATTCCAGCCAAAATCATGATATCGTCTCGACTGTCGAATATGGGCTTAATTCCGCCTTTCCAAATCTGCAGGAAAGGATTGGAGCAGGAAGCCGTTACCTCGAGACCCTCAAACTCCATCCAGCTATTGGCCGGCAGGGCAATGTCGGCATATTCTATTGAGGCCGTCATTTGAATATCAATCGAGACAATCATTTCCACATTCGGATTCACATTTTTTATCATGTCGTAGGCGTGTTTCGCGTTATTGATAAGATTGACATTGGTAAATATCATCGCCTTCGTGGGTGAGGGCATGTGAGTTTGCCCCGTAAAGACCTTTCTTCCCTCATTGGGCGTATTCACGATAAGAGGCCGATCCCCGTGATTCCAATAAGCCGGTTCTTCATCCTTGAAGAAGGGTTTCACATGCACATCTTTACCGGGTGCGCTGGGATCGAGTAGTGGATGAAAAGGATTTTCTGCCACCCAACCTTTGAAACCATAGCCCGTCCAAGGAGATCCTTGGAACAAAGCTGCCTTATAGTTTCCGGCCCACGTGTGACAGCCCGCACCTGGTTTACCGATATTTCCCGTGAGCATCAGAGGCAAATAGGCCGCGCGGTTCATTTCAGTTGCGTGAAACCAGTGGTTGATCCCTTCGCCCTGATGGATCGATGCCGGCTTAATGGTCGCAAGATCTTTAGCCAACTGTTCAATCAGATGTTTTGGCGCTTTCGTCATATCGGCAACGCTGTCAAGGTCATAATCCTTAAGATGAATCTCATAAAGAGAAAAGAGTGTCATGACCTCCACTTCACTTCCGTCAATCGCCTGAACTTTGAATTTTCCCTGAAGTGCGGGTCTAATCCCTTTTTTGGCAAATTGTTCGCCAACATCGTCTCGAGTCAATGCGGCGGGCGCATTTTTTAATTCATCCCATACTACAAAGTCTCCGAGTTTCTGATACTGTTCATCTTTCAATCCTTGATACTTGAAACTCGGACCCTCTTTTGAAAGACCCAGGGTGTAATCTTTAAAAATTTCATGTGCCCTTAAACGCTTTAAATTATCCGTACGGATAAGCAATGGAAAATCTGTGAACTTCTCGATAAAATCGCGATCATACCAGCCCTTATCGATCATGAGACGCGCAATTCCCAGAAAAAAAGCAGCATCCGTCGCCGGGCGAATGGGAATCCAATAATCTGATTTTGTTGAGGGTGGGCTATATTCTGGAGTAATGGTAACGAGCTTCGCTCCGCGTTCCATGCACTCAATAAACCAATGGCTGTCTGTAATTTTATTTTCAACAAGATTTTTTCCCTGCTGAATAATAAGTTTACTGTTTCGAAGATCGTTGAAATCGCAGTCAGAGGCCTGGAGGCCATGAACCCAGGGATGTCCAGGTGCCTGATCTCCATGCCAGGTATAATTGGACCAGGTCCGACCCGCCTTTGCGTCCTCTTCCTTCACACCTCGGATATGCGTATCAAGGATGGCCATCGTGTTTGCCAGGCGATACATCCCGTATTTTCCGAAAACGCCTAAGAGTCCCATCCCGCCGCGAAATTTCATGGTTCTAGTCCCGGCCCCCTCCATGGGCAAGAGCATCTCTTCCGGATACCCCTCGGCCAGCAGCTTCTTCTTCCCCTCCTCATTGCTATAACGCTTTGCGATGGCCGTGAGGCCCTTGGCAATATAGGTATTCGCTTCATCCCATGTGGCCTTATCTAGAGTATCGGTTCCTCTGGAGTCAAATTTGTATTTGGACTTCAATTCAGGTGTTAGATCCGGAAAGCCTGCATCTGCCCATTCCTTCCAGCCTCGGCGTATGATCGGGTACTTGAGACGATAAGGCCCGTACATTAATCGGTGAAATGTGAAGCCCTTCTCGCATTGACGGGGATTCCAGTTGGGGGTGGCCTTATTCCCGTAGAGATCCCCATAAGTCTCATAGTCATATTGTGATCCCAAACGCACCACAATACCGTTACGGACAAAGGCCTTAGCTCGACAGGCATGTGTGTCATTGGGGGAACAGACCCATGAGAAAGTGCTATCGTAACGATATTGATCCCGATAAATTTTCTCCCAATCTCTGTTGGGATAATACTCCAGAGGATTTGTGATTTCAGGAATCACCTCAAGAGCCGAAAGCGAAAGATTTTTGAGCCCCAGGCTTAAGCCAATCGCGGTAGCGCCGGTTCTTTTGATAAATTGCCTTCTAGTGATTTCCATTGCAAACTCCTATTGTTAAATTTCCAAATCGTTCCAGATAGAAATCATCTTTTGACCATTTCGATCTTTTTCGGAACCATCCCATATTGCAAATGCAAAACTAAAAGAAACTCCAGGCTCAAATTGCAATCTTTCTTTTTCCTGGGTCTCGAGCTTTCTTTTGAATACCACTTGCCATGTCCCATCACTCCAAACACCTTTCGCATCAACCTTCTCAAGTTGAGGCCTCATTGTTGTCAGCGTCCCCGCTCCTTGGGCTCTTGCTTCCTCTGCCGCCACTTCTGGAGCTGGATTTGAAAGAGGATTTCCAGCGCCCCACCCCGTAATAAAATGAGGGTCATGAAATTTTGTCTTGGAATCCTTTGTTTCAAACGAACTGCCATATTGATAGTTTTTTTGAGCCTCGTACCAGTCTGTAGCAGTATTCGGATATTGCATTTCAACATCTTTCCATTCTTTCATGTCTTCCTGCCAAGATGCCTTCCAATGCCAGATGGATACTGGACTTTGTGCACTCCCCATTCCAAAAAAGGGCGGATCTTTTTCTGCAGAAAATTGAACTGCGGCCCCATCTGAAAAAGACTGTGGATCTAATGTCGAGATATCCTTTGTCGCATCTTTCCAACTCAAGAGAATTTCAATATCCTCGTCACTGCACAGTACGCTCACATCAACCCCTTCCACTCTGGTGTTCCTCCACCATAAGGGGGTTAAAGAGACAAAGGAAGGTCTTGCGGTTTCCCAGTAAGGAGCCAAAGGATTGAGATCCAGTTTTTCCTTTGTTCTTAGCGCAACTATTTTCACCCGATGAACCCTTGAGCGCTCTTCTGCTTCCGGTTGGGGCAAAGTCTGAACATAGTGAATCAAGTCCCAAATCTGATCATCTTTAAGAGCTCTGGCGTAACTTGGCATGGGAGAACCCGGTAAGCCTGCAACGATTCGATCATAAAGAGCACTCGAATTTGATTCCCCCTTAAAAATGCCAGACGTGAGGTCTCTGGGTTTGGTGGGGAAGCCCAAACTATCTTTCATCATTTGCTGTCCATCTCCCTTACCCTCCGGGCCATGACAAGAAGCGCACGCCTTTACAAAAAGCTCTTTCCCTCGCTCGATACTCTCTGGATTAACCGCAGGCTCATTCGGCACTTGAATCACAATTTTAGGATCCACGGCCGTCGCTAACATCTTCTCGATTGTCTTCCAAGAGACCCCCTTCACCTCAGGAAAAATCTCACCTCGCTTCACGTCATTTTGATATTCTGCCAAATACCTCACGTAATAGACCAAGGCCCAGCGGTCTTGATCACTCAAGTGCTCCCAAGAAGGCATGGAAGAACCGGGCATTCCTCGGGTGATCGTCTCAAACAAATCTTCATCGGTCGCCTTCATTTGAGTCGTAGAAATAAGACGAAATTCATTTCGAGTGAAGTCACGCGGTTTCGGATAAAGAAGATAAGCGGCCGGACCATCCCCCGCCCCCTGAGGCCCATGACAAACCGCACATTGCTTTCCAAACAAGGCCTTACCCTTCACAAACGCTTCCTGTGTCGGAACAGGTTTTTCAATGGGAGATGGATCCCCACTTCTTTCTGATTCCTGTGCAAAGATAAAAATGGGGAAAGCTGAAAATAACAAGAAAACGAAAAGGCAGATCACCGTCGCAAAAACTCTTCTGTGGTTCTGAATCATCGCAAGCCCTTTGGAGACTCTTTTTTTTAAAACTTGGGTACACTATGGAGGATGAAAGATAGGATGTATATGATTTAAATCACATTTTCCTCGTTGTGGGAGAGACAGTCTTAGAATGCAGTTGTGACCTGGAAATAAAAAAAGTTTCCGTCATGGGCAGTCCCCGTATCAGAAAGGAAATCCCCTGCAAAGAAATGGGAATAGCCCAAGAGGACTCCTACCTGGGGAGAGATTGTATAGTTCAAGGTAAAATCCAATTCCTGTCCCACCTCATCACTCACGTTGGGACTTTCCGCCGTTCTTGTCGCTTGACGAGCCGCATTGTAAAGGGAATCAGAGGTTTCATCCAGGAAGAGGAAATGCCAGTCCAGTTTCAGAGTCCATTGGGAGAGGGGTTTGACGCTCAGCGAGCTAATAAAATCATTGATGTTTTGAAGGCTGGCGAGGTCCATGGTGCCATAAAAGAGATGATTCGTGGGAAATAAATTGTCAAAGGTATTGCGCTTAGGGTCTTGGGCATCTTCATCGCCAGAGGCGTGGTCAAATTCAAAGGCCACACGCGGCGACCCAGACAAATCAAAGGTATATCCCAGGATTCCAATGAACATCCAGGCAGAGATATCTTCTCGCCCAAAGTCGCCAAATTGATAAGCTGATTCCAATTGATAGTCCAAACCGATCGGTTGTTTTCCAGCCAGACGTGCGCCTACCGACGATTCACTGAGTTCGTCAGAGCCAACGTTGGGGCCAAAGGCAATGGGGCGGTCGGTGTCTCTCAAAAAATAATACAAATCAAAGGTGTGGTCCGGGACCATTTGACAAGACCCATATAAACCGATCAGATTGTCCTCATCATCCCATTCATTAAAAATAGTAGAGGGATCCATCTTCACTTTTCGTGCTGCGAAGGCGTCTATCCTGGCTTTTTCGAATGAGTAAAAAATCTTTGCGGCATCAAAGCTTTGGGCCACATTGGACCAGTTAAAAGCCCCGATCAGGCGTTCCGATCCGTAGAGAAGTTCCTGGCGACCCACGCGCAGTCCGATCCCTTTTTTCATAGGGTCATAAAGCTCAACATAGCCTTGTCTTAAGTCAATGGGGTCTTCAAACGGGGCGTCATTGGCAAAATCGGAACTTGCGATGCGTGCGTCTTGAAATTGGACAAAGCCCCGTGCATAGGGGAGGGGGTCCAGCTGAAGATTTAAGCGGGTTCTAAAAAGATGAAAGACATCCTCATCGTCTTTCGCATCGTCAAAATCAAAATTGTCTCTTGCCTCCAGGCGATACCGAAACTCTGCTGAGACTTTAACCTTGTTTTCGACTTTCTTCGGAATCAAGGTTTGTAAACGCCACTCGCCCAAATCGGCTCCCAAAATAGAAGATTCACAAAATGCCAAGAACACCATCATTCCCAAAATCTTTTTCATGAGGCCCCTTCCCCGTTTTTAAGTTTTGAGAAGCTTATCAGGGTCTAAAGGCGCTGATTATGATGTAAATCATATTCTAACCGCTTTAATTCATCCTCCAAAAACATGAGCGTTTCAGTTTTAAGCGTCTTTCTAATCTTTTTCGAATCGCGGCAAATTGGTTTTTCGTCCCTTCCAGATCAAAATCCAAATCTACAGAAAAACGGTCTAAATAATCCAACATGGCCGCACATGTCCCCCCTTTGAACCGCAAAAATTTTAACAGTTCTATGTCATCAGCCAGGGCTGTCAAAATCCTGCAGAGCCAAGCTTTATGAACGGCATCCCTTGGATGAGGTAGGAGCATATCGGTCCCTTGTCAGTGAATAGCCAATGTTTTTTTGAACTCGCTCGATGATATCCCAATCAATGGGTCTATCAAAATGAAACTCTGGATTGAAATAAAGCATATCCACAATGGCCCTTTCCTTGATTGCCATTCGAACTTCATCACGTACCTCGATTCCAAAAGGGTGAAACAAAAATCTATCTTGAAGCCGTCGACTTCGATAGGTCTCGTTTCCTATTGAGAAACAACGTGATTTTGAACTGACCAGCGTCATATCCTTAACCGCTGAGTTAATGAACCCATGTTGGGATAGAACCGTTTCACAACTCACATAAGCATACTGATGAAGGGCCTTGATCCCTAAAGCAAGTGGATTGACATGATCGAGGGGAAGGGTCGTATACATTCCTTTGTAAATGCGATACAGTATTTTTTTTTGGGTATAGCGCTTCAGCGTTGTATACAAGGTGTGTTGTATACAAGGTGTTTGGATGACTCACGTGCCAAAGCACGGCCAAGTCCTGAGCATGAAAGATTTTTTCTTTTTGTTGAAGGAGAACCGCTATATTTCTCATATTTTTATCCTGTACTGATATGTACAGAATAAAATATAACGATATTCTGGTCAAAAAGAAAAAGGACAAGGCCGGCCCCGATCCGCGGTTTTTACCCTCCCACCTTCGACATTTGAAAGTCATTGTGTCGGACGGTAAAATTATTTAAGAAATGTTCTTCGGGTCTAACAAAGACCACCTGTTGAATTTTCTTTTTGATCTCGTCGAGGGGAGTTCCAGTTCTTAAAAGGTGTTTTAAATCCAAGTCTTCTTTCCCATGAAGGCATGTTTTAAGCGCCCCATTGGCCTTTAAACGAAGGCGGTTACAACGGGCGCAAAAAACATTTGAAAGGGGGCTGATAAAGCCCACTTTTGCGTTCGTTCCTACAATTTCAAACACTTGAGCCGGTGAAGAAAAATAAGTATCCATAGGTTTTAGCATAAATTTTTTTTCAATGATTCTCTTTGCTTCTAGAGAACTAAAAAACCTTTCTCTAGGGTCTAATTGAACAGAATCATAGGTGGTCATCAACTCAATAAAACGAATTTCGATCGATCTTCCAATCGCAAAGTGCACCAAATCCAAAATTTCATCGCTGTTTATGCCTTTCATGAGAACGGTATTTAATTTAACGGGATTTAATCCACAACTTAAAGCTTCATCAATCCCTTCCAGGACATCATAAAGTTTGTCCATCCGTGTAATCTTTTGAAATCGATCTTGCTTAAGCGTGTCTAAGCTGATGTTCACTCGATCGAGCCCCGCTTCTTTAAGCTCCCGGGCCTTTCCTTTGAGTAATACGCCATTGGTGGATAAGGCCAATTCTTGAATCCTGCGAATCTTTCTAATTTTAAAAACCAGCTCTTCAATATGGGGCCTCACCAAAGGCTCACCCCCAGTGATGCGGACCTTTGTAATTCCAAGCTCTGAAAAGCATCGGATGATGCGAGCCATTTCGTCGTAAGTTAGAAGCTCATTCCAGGGATCAAATCCAGCGCTCTGGGCAGGCATGCAATAAAGACATCGCAGATTACAGCGATCCACCACTGAAATTCTTAAATACGAAAGTATGCGGCCAAATTGATCGGTCATAGATGTCACCACATTTTAAGTTGCTGATCTCCTCCCCTTTGTAATTAATTCCAATGATCTTTCAAGATTACCGTGTGCGATGAAAGTTCTCTCCATCATTTTTTTTGTAGTCGCCCGATTTATCCCCCCACCCAATCCAGCTGTTATCGTTAGCACGTTCGTAAGCTTATGACCCGTGCATTGATCGCTAAACAATTCCGCCACCTTCGATAGATTGGGTGGGGGGATGAATCGGGCAGTCTATGCACGGCCCCATAAATGGGGCGACTACAAAATGAGCCTCACTTTCACAGCACGGGGAGGTTGGTCCCACCACCCCTCCTTATAAAGGAGGGGAAAAGTAAACAAGTTATTCCTCCACTTTTTCAAAAGCCATCGTGGTTTTGAGTTTTGGCGAAGGAAATTTTGACAGAATTTGGTGGAAGCTCCATCCCGACTGGACCATGCGAAGAGCCATCAGAGAACTGAGAGCTGCCAATGCAAAAAGCATAAAACCAACCCCATAGGAACCTGTTTTATCTTTAAAAAAACCCAAAAGAGTCGGAAGGAAAAATCCGCCCATGCCTCCAGCGGCTCCAACCACGCCTGTGATGACACCTATTTCTTTTTGAAATCTTAAAGGGACCAGTTGAAAGACGGCTCCATTTCCCATTCCCAAGCAAGTCATTCCCAAAAAAATGAGAGCAGTTACAATCGGAAGAATAGGTAGAAAACCTACGCCCATCATCAAAAGGCTCACAAGAGAAAAAAGAAGTGTGAGCATTCGCACACCTCCAAATCGATCTGCCAAATAGCCTCCTACGGGTCTAAAAAAACTCCCTGCGAAAACGCAAAGCGCTGTAAAATATCCAGCTGTGATCTTGCTTAAGCCATATTGATCGTGAAAGAAAATTCCAAGAAAGCTGGCGAGCCCCACAAAACCCCCAAACGTAATGCTGTAAAATAGAGAAAACCAGAAGGTATCTTTTTCCTGAAAAATGGATAAATAATCCACAAGCTTTTTAGGTGGGGGTCTATTTGGACTCTCTTGGGCGAGTTTAATAAAAATCAAAAGAGTGAGAATCACAGGAATCAGAGCCAGACCAAATACATTTCTCCAGCCCACCAGTTCAGCCAGTGTTGGAGCAAAAAGAGAAGCGAGAACGGTTCCACTGTTCCCTGCTCCTGCAATGCCTAAAGCCATTCCTTGATGCTGAGGAGGATACCACTGGCTCGCCAAAGGAAGGGCCACTGCAAAGCTTCCGCCGGCAATGCCCAAAAGAAGTCCAAACGCTAGAATAGAGTTTAAATTCGAACTGAAAAGCCAAACTCCAAGCAGGGGAAGCAAAACAAGAAGTTGTCCTAAAATACCTGTTTTCTTGGGACCGATATGATCGACCCAAAGCCCCAAGGGAATTCGGACAAGGGATCCCCCGAGAATAGGAAGGGCCACCATGAAACCTTTTTGGCTTGCGGTCAGTCCAAAATCCTTGGTGATATAGACCCCTAGAACTCCGATCAAAACCCAGATCATAAAACTGATATCGAAATAGAGAAATGCTGAAAACAAGGTGGGGGGATGTCCACTTTTAAGAAAATCTTTGATCTTCATGAGACTCTCCTTTGTATGCAATAAAAATTAAATAGGCATATCCTTGATTTCCCTGAAGTGTAGTCGCCCGATTTATCGGGCAAATCCATGCCAAGATCGCATTGCCCCATAAATGGGGCGACTACAATACCTTGTCCGATAGATCGGGCGATTATAATAACCTGCCCGATAAATGGGGCGACTACCAGGGGAATAAAGTGCATGCGTTTCACAGATTCTCCATTTTGTAAATTTGAACAGCAGCCTGTTTATAATTCGGTTCTCGAGAAATGGGATCGCAATGGCTCAAGGTCAGATTGTTGGCGTTCGCTTCGGCATAATGAAAGGGAATAAAAATTTGTCCAGGAGCAATCGTCTCCGTGACACGTAAGACGATGTGTTCAATGAAACCACGACGTGAGACGACCTTGACATAATCTCCATGCTTGAGCTTGAGTCTGGCCGCATCTCGAGCGTTCATCTCGACCCAAGCCTCTGGGGAAAGTCTATTGAGAATAGGAATCTCTCCTGTTTTCGTGCGGGTATGCCAATGTTCTACTGTGCGACCTGTATTCAAGAGGAAGGGAAATGCATCATTGGGAATTTCGGGAGGGGGATCATTTTTAATGGCCCAAAGTTTTGCTCGACCGTCATCGGTTTTAAAAATGCCATCGGCGTAAAGCCAGGTGCTTTCACGAGGCGAACGTTGAGACCCTTCTGGAAAAGGCCATTGAATGCCGCCTTGCTCTTCAATTAACGCATAGTTCATTCCAGAGTAATCACAAAGCCTTCCACGCGATATTTTCTTCCATTCTTCAAAGGCGTGTTCGGGCTTCGTCCAGTTTGGAAAAAGGTGATTGTAAACACCCAACTCTTTTGCCACACTCAAAAAAATATCAAAGTCAGATTTCGCTTCTCCCGGAGGTTCTACGGCTTTATTGACCTTGCTGACGCGACGTTCTGAATTGGTATACGTTCCTTCTTTTTCGCCCCAAACGGCTGCCGGAAGAACAAGGTCTGCGACTTTGGATGTGGGAATCGGATGATACCCATCCTGGACGACTAAGAAATCTAGGTTTTCGAGCACCTCATGGAGAAATGTTTGATTGGGAAATGAGACCAAGGGATTCGTTGCGATAATCCATAAACCCCTGATTTTTTTTGCTAAAATAGCTTCAATGATGTCTGGATAAGCTAAGCCGCGGGAGGTTGTTATTTCAGATTCATCAATATTCCATAAGGCGGCCAGTTCTTGACGATCCTCTAGACGGTCAAATTTTCGATAGCCTGGTAGACTTGAGGTAAAGCCTGTTTCCCTTGTCCCCATCGCATTACATTGTCCTGTGATTGAGAAAGGAGAAGCACCAACTTTCCCAACTTTTCCAGTAATCAGTGACAAATTGCAGATCGCATTGACTGTTTCAGTTCCTTGCGTACTGTGATTAACTCCCATGGTCCACCCGATAAAAGGGGCCTCGGCATTTCCATAAAGAAGAGCCACTTTTTGGATTTGATCGATTGAAAGACCTGTCACCTCGCTTACGTGTTCAGGTGTGTATTTTTCAAGATGGGTTTTAAGCTCTTCAAATCCTGAAGTATGTTTCTCAATATAATCGTGATCGATTTTATTTGCTTTCATCAGCACATGCATCATTCCATTCAGAAGTGCAATGTCTGTTCGGGGTTTCAGGGGTAAGAAAACATCCGCCATCATGGCTGTTTTAGTAACGCGGGGATCGGCAACAATCAAAATTTTATTTTTGTTTTTTTCCATGCGATAACAGAGAATGGGGTGGTTATCCGCGATATTGGCCCCGATTAAAAAAATCAAATCAGCCTTTTCAAAATCTTCATAACTTCCCGGCGGCCCATCACTCCCAAAAGAGCGTTTGTAGCCCGAAACGGCACTGGCCATGCAGAGCGTGGTATTTCCATCAAAATTTTTTGTCTTGAATCCAAGCTGGATCAATTTACCTAAAGTATAAAATTCTTCTGTCACAAGTTGACCTGTACTAATCACACCTAAAGATTCTGGACCGTATCGACTCTGAATATCCTTAAAGTGTCCGACCATGGTTTGAATGGCGGCAGGCCAACGAATTCTTCGAAATTTTCCATTCACTTTGAGAAGGGGCCATTTGGCACGGTTCGGGGTAGAGATGGCATAATGTTCTGCCAATCCCTTGGGGCATAAATAGCCTTCATTGACCGGATGATTCTGATCTCCCTTGACGCTCACTGCTTTTCCGTTTTTCACGCCGATGAACATGCCGCATCCTACAGAACAGTAACCGCAGGTGGTTTTTACCCAATGGTCCGGAATTTTTTCTTTGGCCATGGTCCCAAATTGTTCATCCAGCCCATAGGCATATTTTTCCTTGGCGATATCAATGCCTAACGATTTTTTTATTTCTTCTAACCAAATCATTTTTGCCTCCGTAAAAATCCAAAAATCAAATATCAAAAATCAAAATGACGGATCAAAATTTAAAAATTCTAGCTTGCTTAAGCATTTGGTTTTGTTTTTAATTTTTGATATTTGCATTGTCATTTTGATTTTTGAATTTTGATATTTGATTTTCTCAATGTTCTCCTCCACTTATGACCCGTGCATTGATCGCTAAACAATCCCGCCACCTTGGATAGATTGGGTGGGGGGATGAATCGGGCAGCCCCATAAATGGGGCGACTACAAGGGTGATTTTCATCCCCCTTTGTGCCGACCTCAGTCGGCATGAATGTTTCATATCAAAAATCAAAATGACGGATCAAAATTTAAAAATTCTAGCTTGCTTAAGCATTTGGTTTTGTTTTTAATTTTTGATATTTGCATTGTCATTTTGATTTTTGAATTTTGATATTTGATTTTCTCAATGTTCTCCTCCAACAAAGGCGGCACTTGAAAGCCAGATTAAACCCATTGCCGATAGCTTTTCTGGATTTAAAAAATGAAAAAGAATTTCTGGAATGATGAAACAAGCGATAACTAAAAGACCCATGCGTGTCAGAAAATGTTTTTTAAAGCGATGAATCAGTAGAAAGGTCGAACCATAAAGCTCGGTCGATTGATCCTCGTGGAGGTTAAAAAGCCTGGCCAGGAGAACGACCAGCTGAAAAAATCCGGCAAGCATGGAAACGATAAGGAAAGCAATCGCGGGTCCCTGAAAAACTCTCGCTACGATCTCTTGAGTTGTTACGGCGACATAAATAGAATAAATGACCAAAGAAAAAAGAGGGCCTAGGATAAAACCTGTTAAGAAAAAACGTAAAGGAGTTCTAATCGTATTCCAGGCGGGACGTGCGGGAACCAGATATATTTTTGCACTTGCATAGACCCCGGCCAATCCCAAGAGAGCAACCGTTCCACCCAGTCCAAAATAAAAAATATTTGAAAGTTGAAATTTCAAAAAATGACTTGCGAGGGCTAATCCAGCGTAAATATTACCCATCACTGAAAAAAGAGAGAAAAAAAGAACTTCTCTGGAAAGCCAAGAGCGTCTCCACATCCTTAAAGCTTTATAGGCATAGAGCGGACGTCCCAGATGAAATAAAGCTGCGAGCATCGCAACTCCCGTCATGATGATCATTCCACTGGCTCCAAAAGCCATAAAATCCTGAAGAGGTTTGAGAAAATCAAAAAAGGTTGAGAGTCGTTCACTCAACCAAAGAATTAAAAAGCCTCCCACAGAGGCTTGAGTTAAAACGGTCATAAAGATAAGCGAGGTGTGAGGCTTTTCAGGTTCGATATGATGGCGATTGGCCTTCAACATTTCTGTTGGAATATTTTTAGGAAGGGTGATCCGCGTGGTTGAAATCGTCATTTCAGAATTAGGAACGCCTGGCGCATCAGCCTGAGTGTGCTCTTTGCGCCACTCGGCCACATTAACCTTCTCAATTCGAATCGCTTGTTCAGGGCAGGCGGAGACACAGGCTGGCATGTCCCCGTCTTTTAATCGGCTGTGGCACATGTCGCATTTTGTAACGATGTTGCGCTCTGAGTTATATTGAGGAACCCCATAAGGACAATTCCACGTGCAGTAGCCGCAGCCAATGCATTCTTCTGCCTTATGTTTCACAATGCCGTCGTTCAATTTGACATAAGCGTCGGTGGGGCACCCCGTCAAACAAGAGGGATCCAGGCAATGATTACAGGCCATGGAAAGATGCAATTTCTGAGTGTTGGGATAAAATCCTCCTTCGATTTCACCGACGCGACGCCAGTTGACTTCAGGTGGATTATTGTTTTGTTCATTGCAAGCAACGACGCAACATTGGCAGCCGATGCACTGAGACATGTCAAAATGAAATCGATATTGCTCACCTTCTTTCAGCGGTTCAGTGGGGATGAGACTTTCTTTTGGGCTATAATAGCCGCTCTTGTTCACCCTGTTTTTGAGGGGAAGTTCCTGCTCATCTAATAAATCGATTAAGGAAAAGTTTTCGCTCATAGGCCTCACAGGGAAAATTCAAAAATCAAATATCAAAAATCAAAATGACAAATCAAAATTTAAAAATTCTAACTTGCTTAAGCACTTGGTTTTTGTTTTTAATTTTTGATATTTGCATTGTCATTTTGATTTTTGCATTTTGATATTTGATTTATGATGCGTTTAGTTTTCCCTCCCCAAACGCCACATAAACATCCCCCTCAACCACCTTGACTGGATAAGTCTTGACCTGCCCCTGTCCTCCATTCAATGCACACCCTGTTTTTAAATCAATTTTCCAGCCGTGAAGGGGGCAGAAAACAGAGCTTCCTGCAAGAATCCCATCGGCCAGGGGCCCTTGTTTATGAGGGCATGCGTTATCAATGGCACAAAACTCATTTCCCAGATGGAAAAGTGCGATTTGGTGGTCTCCAAATTGCACACGCCGACCTTCTTTGGCCGGAATCTCACGGGTTCCACAAACACGGTACCATTTGTAAGCAGGCGTTTTATTCATACAGGGCTCCCCATGAGGGCGTCTGAATCTTTGGGAAGAACAAAGTCTTTAAATTGCATCGGATGCACCCATTTTTTAGATTCGGTTTCCCAAGGATTCACGGCCTTCTCTTTTGATTTTTTGAGTCGATCGAGCAATGACTTCTTCTGATCTTCAGGAGCAAGAATAGTATGGCGTCTCGTCTCGTCTAATCCGACTCGCTCCACAAAATCATAGGTTCTTTCGATGTACTCTCCATTCTCCCGATAATATTGAAAGAAGAGGAGTGCGGCTTCTAAGGCTTCTTCGGTTGTCTTCACGGTGCATAAAATATCAGCTACGCGAACACGCTTCCCGGCGGCGCCCCCAATCACCACTTGCCAACCTCCTTCGATTCCCACAAGGCCGATGTCCTTGACCGTTGCTTCAGCGCAATTACGGGGACAGCCCACCACGCCCATTTTAACCTTGGCTGGGGTATAGAGCCCCTCCAGAAGAGTTTCTAGCTCAATGCCGGTCGCAATAGAATTCTGAGTCCCATACCGACAAAAATCTGTTCCCACACAGGATTTCACCATGCGCACCGCCTTCGCATAAGCAAAGCCGGAGGTCATCCCTAAATCGGCCCATATCTTAGGAAGATCCTCTTTCTTTACGCCCAAAAGATCTAGCCTTTGGCTTCCGGTCACCTTCACCATAGGAACTTTATATTTGTCCGCTACGTCCGCAATTTTCCTAAGTTCATCGGGACTGGTGACCCCTCCACGCATTCGCGGCACCACAGAAAAGGTGCCATCTTTTTGAATATTGGCATGAACGCGATCATTGATAAAACGGGCGGAACGGTCTTCTTGATGTTCGCCACACCACACTTCATCCACAATAAAACTTAAGGCCGGTTTACATAAATTACAGCCATGTCCGTTTCCATAAATGTCGAGAACATCTTGCACGGTCTTTAATCTCTGAGTTCGGATCATCATTCTTAACTGCTCTTTTGGAAAAGGAACGCAAGTACAGAGCACATTTTTCTTTTCCTCTTCAAATTCTGAACCGACGGTGGCTTTTAGAATTTCCTTCACAAGTCCTGAACAAGTGCCACAGCCCGTCGACGCCTTTGTACGGGTCTTCACCTCTGAAAATGACTTGAGATGATCGTTACGAATGGCAGAAATAATTTGGCATTTTGAAACCCCGATACAACCGCAAATGGTCTCCGAATCAGGTTTAGACATCACATCGGTTGGGGTTCCTGGAAGAGAGACGGGTTCAAAGAGAAGACCTTGACGATCTTTGCCGATCGGTGTTTTCTTACGAATCATATCGAGCAATCGATTTGCAGCGGACGCATCTCCCACTAAAACAGTTCCAACCACGTGATCTTTATTCACAACCACTTTTTTATAAAGACCGGTGCCGTCATCCGCATAAACCAAAACCTCGTCTCCCGGTTCGTCTCCCTTAAAATTCCCAGCCGAGAAAAGTTCAATCCCCATCACTTTAAGTTTGGTGGCCAAAACAGATCCTTCGTAGCGGGGCCCTTTTTGTCCGGTGATGGTTGCCGCCAAAACTTTTCCCTGATCCCAAAGGGGGGCCACAAGGCCGTAAACTTTTCCTCGGTGTTCTACGCATTCTCCCACAGCAAAAATAGAAGGATCGTCGGTTTCCATCAGGTCATTCACAATAATTCCGCGATTGACGGTGATACCGGCTTTACGGGCCAGCTCGACATTGGGGCGAATCCCGCATGCAATCACCACCATATCGGCTTTTATCGAAGATCCATCTTTAAACGTTAAGCCTTCAGCTTTTCCATTCCCTGAAATTCCAGTTGTATATTTATTGAGTAAAACACCAATCCCAAGTTTTTCAATCTCGCGTTTTAAAAATTCTCCTCCCTTTGAATCTAGTTGCACATCCATCAGGCGATCCACAATGTGCACCACACTCACATGAACGCCCTGATTTAAAATCCCTCGAGCGGCCTCCAGCCCCAAAAGACCTCCGCCAATTACCACGGCTCTTTGAGAGAGTTTACATTTCTCAAGAATGTTTCGCGTATCCGCAATATTTCTAAAGGTATAGACGCCTTCCTTATCCACCCCTTCAATCAAGGGAATAAAGGGATTGCTTCCCGTGGCAAGAAGGAGGAGGTCATAAGAA
>JACOUC010000031.1 GCA_016178055.1 Chlamydiota bacterium
ATGAAACTCAGTCATAAATTCAGAACTCTAGTGGTTGCTATGATTCTCCTGGCGGGGTTAGGGGGGGTCATCGTTCGGCTTTTTTTTCTTCAAGTTCTTTGGCATGATTTCTTTTTTGAAAAGGCTTCCAGACAGCAGCGGTTCAGCTTGACACTCCCGCCTAAAAGGGGCAAGATTCTTGACCGTAAGGGTAGGGACTTAGCGATTAGCGTTCCCATTAAATCCTTTTACGTTGTTCCTTCTGAAATTAAGGATATGGCTAAGACGGTGACGGCCTTAGCCAAGATTTTTTCTTTGAATCAGAAGGATATTTATAAAAAAATTGCAAAGAAAAAGAATTTTATATGGATTAAGAGAAAGGTGGATAAAGGGGAAGCGTCCGCATGTTTGGCTTTGAAGTTAAAAGGGGTCTATTTCATAGAAGAAACGAAGCGAATTTACCCTGGTGGGAAGCTGTTAAGTCATGTTTTAGGATTTACAGGTCTTGATGACAAAGGTTTGGAAGGGTTAGAGCTTCAGTTTAATAAATATTTAAAAGGTAAACCGGGTTGGAAGTTGTCAGAACGTGATGCAACGGGACGGGAGGTTTTGACTCCCTTAAAATTTGAGGTTCGTCCAGAAGATGGCTTTAATCTTGTTCTGACCATTGATGCTGGGATTCAAACCCTTGTAGAATCTCAGTTAGATCAGGTGATGGAGGAGTTTGATGCCCAGAGCGCAACAGCGGTTGTGATAGAACCTCAAAGTGGTGAGATTTTGGCTCTGGCAAATCGGCCTGCTTATGATTTGAATGAGGTCTCGAAATATCCATCTTCGGTAAGACGTAATCGGGCCATTACTGATTTTTTTGAACCCGGTTCGACTTTAAAGCCGGTGGTTGTCTCGGCTGCTTTACAGGAAAAACTCGTTAAACTTTCGGATCGGTTTTATTGCGAAAATGGAGTTTTCTCAATTCCGGGGGGGCATCTTCTTCATGATGTGCACCCTTATGGGGTGCTTTCGGTAGAGGATATTGTCGTTAAATCAAGTAATATTGGAATGGCAAAAATTGGATGTCGTTTGGGCGCTCATCAGCTCTATCACTATTTAAAAAAGTTTGGTTTTGGGAATGAAACAGGGATTGATTTACCAGGGGAAATTTCAGGCTGGCTTCATCCCCTTTCCCAGTGGTCAAAATTGACTCCTTACATGGTTCCCATGGGGCAAGAGATTACGGTGACGGCCGTTCAATTGGCGAGGGCCTATTGTGCCCTAGCCAATCAGGGTGTTTTGGTAAGGCCCCATTTGATTCGCCAGATTGTTGATACCGAAGGGAATTCCATTTTGCAAGCGAAGACTCAAGGGAAGGAACAGGTGCTTTCGCAAGAAGCCGTGAATCAAATTGTTCAAGCGATGAAGGGTGTTGTCAGTGAGGACGGGACGGGTTATAACGCTCAGGTTGAGGGATATTCGGTTGCTGGTAAAACAGGAACTGCGCAAAAAGTTGTTGAGGGGGGAAAATATTCTCATTCAAAATTTGTTTCGTCATTTGTAGGTTTTTTACCGGCAGATCATCCTCAAGCGGTTGTTTTAGTTGTGGTCAATGAACCTCAGCATTTTCATTATGGCGGGACTGTTGCTGCTCCTGCTTTTAAGGAAATAGCCGGTGACTTGATGCGATATTTAGAAGTGCCTCCAGATCAGATGTTGGCAAAGAAAGAAAAAACAGAATGAAATTACGTCATTTAATCACTCAGTTGGAAATTTTGAAAGTGAGTGGAAATTTAGATCAAGAAATTTCTGGGATTTCATACGATTCAAGAAAGATCAGTCCTGGAGATTTGTTTGTCGCATGGCAAGGGACATATTCAGATGGTATTTCCTTTGTTGAAGAGGCTTTGAGTCGAGGGGTAGTTGCCTTCTGCCTTGAAAATGAATGGAAAGGAGCATCATCGACTACTGATTCTATCCCTCGGGTCCGTGTGAAAGATGCCCGCTCTTCCTTGGCTGATTTGGCGAAGGCTTTTTATAGAAACCCAACTCAGGCGCTTCAGACGATTGGAGTTACGGGGACCAATGGAAAGACAACTGTTAGTTTTTTAATTGAGTCTATTCTTCGCTCTTCAGGAATTCGTTGCGGACTTTTAGGAACTGTTTTATACAAGATAGACGAGCGCTTCATGGTTGCCGATCGGACCACTCCAGAATCTTTGGATATTCAAAAGTTTGCTCATGATATGGTAAATTCGGGTTGTTCGTCTCTTGTGATGGAGGTTTCAAGTCATGCCTTGGAACAAGGAAGGGTGAGAGGGATCAATTTTGATGCGGCCCTCTTTACAAATTTGACGCAGGATCATTTAGATTATCATAAAAATTTTGAAAATTATTTCCGAGCGAAGGCTCGTCTATTTGAAAATTTAAAGCGGGACGCAGTGGCCGTCATTAATGAAGATGACTTTTATGGGAAAAGGTTATCACATCTTACTTCAGGGCGAATCGTGAGTTATGGGTTTTCGCCAGAGCGCATGGTTTGGGCGAGAAATATTGTCCTAAATTCTGAAAAAAGTGTTTTTGAAATTGTTTTTCCAGAAGGGGTCATAAAATTATCTCTTTCGATCTTAGGCAGGTTCAATGTGACCAATGCCTTGGCTGCTTTTGCTGGTACTTGGGCTTTGGGGGTTGATCCCGAAAAGATTAAAGAGGGATTAGAGGCTTTAGATCAGGTTCCAGGCAGAATGCAATTTGTTCCTATTCCTTTACCTTTTCAGGTTATGGTGGACTATGCGCATACTGAAGATGCTTTAAAAAATGTCTTATCGACTTTACGCCCTTTGGTCAAGGGGCGCTTGATCACTGTTTTTGGCTGTGGGGGAGATCGTGATTCTGATAAGCGGCCAAAGATGGGACGGGTCGCGGCTCTTTTTTCTGATCAGGTGGTGATCACTTCTGATAATCCAAGGAGTGAGGACCCCTCTTTCATTGCTTTACAGATTGAAGAAGGAGTGAAAGAATACCAAAAACCGTTTAAGAGAATTTTAGATCGTCGAGAAGCCATTGAATTTGCAATGAGCGAGGCCCAAGAAGGAGATTTGATACTCATTGCTGGGAAGGGTCATGAAAAATTTCAAGAGACAGGTCGTGTTCGTATTCCATTTGATGATGTGGTGGTGGCGGAACAAACAGTTCAAAGTTTAAAGTTCAGTGCGCCAAGCAAGCCAACAAAAGCAAGCCGAAATAAGGAGCCTGAGTAAAGGCTAACCACCGACTCAGAACTGAACTCTGCACTTGGAGAGGCAACGAACCGAGTGAAGCCAGAGGGAA
>JACOUC010000032.1 GCA_016178055.1 Chlamydiota bacterium
ATCGAACTGGTCCGTGCGGTTTCAGGAGGATGAATTTAAATTGCGGATTTCGAATTGCGGATTGCGGATTTAAAAGCAAAAGCTCTTTTTCTTCTAAAATTCATTCCTGAAATCCGAAATTCGACATCCGAAATCCGAAATGATTAAAAGAGGAACAATTATGGAAATTTTTCTTAACGGTCAAAAGAAAGTATTAGAGCGAAAAATATCTCTTGTAGAACTGATTCATCAACTCGGGTTAGACGAAAAATGGGTGGTAGCAGAATTGAATGGCGAAGCCCTGATTAAAAAGGACTATGCTCAAACTTTTCTTTCCCAGGGAGACCATATTGAACTGGTCCGTGCGGTTTCAGGAGGATGAATTTAAATTGCGGATTTCGAATTGCGGATTGCGGATTTAAAAGCAAAAGCTCTTTTTCTTCTAAAATTCATTCCTGAAATCCGAAATTCGACATCCGAAATCCGAAATTACCAGATGAATCTTTTCCCCAAAGCACCCGCAATTTAAATTCGCATCCCCTCCAATGATTAAAGTCGAAGTTAAAACCATCAAGAAAAGGAATACGACAGTCGCTAAAATTCCAGAGGTTAGACGAGGGGCAAATCCGAGAATCAATAAGCTCCCACCCATCCATTCAATCCAGGGGAGGAGAAAGGCAATGGGATGAATGAGACAATGGGCAATCACTTCATACTGGCTTAAAATCCCTTCAAAATTTTCAATGGGTAAAATGAGTTTGCTAAAACCGGCATAAGCAAACAAAGCCCCGACCCCTATTCTTAAAACGAACCACAAGATTTTCATGAAATAAATTTTCCCTTCATTTAAACCCCAAATATTTTTACTGCTTTTTTTCTGCTGATTGACTCTCTAAAGGAGCAACTTTGGAACTTTCAGGCTTTGACTTTTTTGCTAATTCTTCTTTAATTATTTTATCAGCCTCTTGAAGAAATATTTTGAAGCCTCCAACACGACGGCCATTGATAAAGAAAGTAGGGGTTGAATGAATGTCCAGCGATTGACCTTTTTTCACATCCTGTGCAATGGTATCTTGACTCACACCTTGTGAAACACATGTGTCAAAAAAAACATCGTTCATCCCCAATTCCCTCGCATATCTTTCTAAGGCAACATGAGGGTCTTTCATTGCGGACCAATCTTTTTGTCGGCCATAAAGCAAGTGATAGTAAGGCCAGAATTTGCCCTGCCGGTTTGCACACTCGGCGGCCTGATGTGCCAGCATCGCCCAGGCATGCATTTTTAAAGGAAAGTGATAGAAAATCACCTGAATGTCATTGGGATATCTTTTGAGAACGTCATCAACAGCTTGGGCACCGTTTCGACAGGCGGGGCATTGAAAATCACTGAATTCTTCTATGACAATTGGGGCATTCCATGGACCTAAAATCTTCCCTCCTTTTAAAACCATTGCTTCATGATATCGAATCCCCCTGACCAAAAAAATAAGACCGATCAAGATCGCCGAAAGCATAACCCCTATCATGAAATATCGTTTTGTCACTGTCATTAAAACCAGTTTAAAGTTTAAAGTTTAAAGAAAAAAACAACCTCTTGAATTTTTGAACCTTAAATCTTAAACTTTGAACTGTCTTTAACCATTGATAGCAAAAAATTGATCCTTTTTATTCCAACAATTAAAACAGTTGTCGGTCGTGCTGTCCTTGGCAAGTCTCGCCCGCCTCGAATCGGCTAAATCGAATTGACCCCATAGAACCTCATCATTGTCTTTCGCCTTTTCTATGACAATAAGACTCCATGATAAAACTTGACATCATCTGTGGGATGGGAAAATTCTATAAGCAAAAAAAATCCCTGGCGCCTACCTACTCTCCCGCAACCTATAGATGCAGTACCATCGGCCTTGGAGGTCTTAACGGCCGTGTTCGGAATGGGAACGGGTGTTGCCCCTCCAGCATGGGCACCAAGGAAATCGAATTCAAAATTTAAATATCAAAAATCAAAATTAAGGAGATTATCATTTAATAATAAATTATTCCTGAATTTTGGATTTTGATTTTTAAATTTTGATATTTCTTTAAAAAGGTAATGTTTAATAAGCGCCTCAAGGACGAGTGTAACCAACTCAAAACTAAAAAACGACCAAGCCTATTGGCAGTTAGTACTGGTAAGCTCAATCCATTACTGGACTTACACACCCAGCCTATCAATCCCGTAGTCTACGGGATGCCTTCAGCTTGACTTGCGTCAAACAGGGAAACCTCATCTTGGAGGAGGCTTGGCGCTTATATGCCTTCAGCGCTTATCCCGTCCGAACTCGGCTACCCAGCAATGCCTTTGGCAAGACAACTGGAACACCGTAGGTTCGTTCATTCCGGTCCTCTCGTACTAGGAATGACTCTCCTTAAGTTTCCTTACGCCCACAACAGATAGAGACCGAACTGTCTCGCGACGTTCTGAACCCAGCTCACGTACCACTTTAATCGGCGAACAGCCGAACCCTTGGGAGCTTCTCCACCCCCAGGATGTGATGAGCCGACATCGCACGTAATTCCACATTTTCATGTGGCGTAGACTATATCTCCACCTTCTTCTGTTGG